>JASFNS010000155.1:0-5577 GCA_050116915.1 Thiogranum sp.
AAGATCTCTCGCGAGATTACCTGCTGTTCTTCGAGCGCCGTGGCCGCGTACTGCGCAGCAGTAACGACCGTTACCAGGGCCTGCTCGTCGATTCGCAAACACGCCGTCTCGACTATGGCGAGCACCACTTCAGACTTCGCCAGGTTTCCTATGGCGCAGCCGATAACCGGCTGCCCAGGCTCTGGTTCGGCGTTGCCGAGTCAACCCTGACCGAACTGTTGGCGGGCTATCAGCGCTGGGTTTATTCGTTCGCTGCACTCGGCAGCGTGGTGGTACTGTTCGTCGGCTGGCTGGTGCTGCGCAATTTCAGCAAGCCCATGGAAGCGTTGATGTCGACCACCGAGAAAATGATCAACGGTGAACTCCCCGTCATGACGCGTTCCGATGCCAGCACCGAGATGGATCAGCTGGTCAACCGCTTTGCCGACGTGCTGGACGCGTTGCGTCGGGAACAATCGAAGCTCGAGCGCGCCAATCGCAAGCTGCAGGAGACCGCCATTACCGACAGCCTGACGGGACTGCATAACCGCCGTTACCTGCAGGAGGTGGCGCCGGGCCTGTTTGCGCGGGTTGTTCGCGACAAGCGCTATCTCACGGCGGTACTGCTGGATCTTGACTATTTCAAGTCCATCAACGATTCCTGGGGTCACCTGGGCGGGGATGCTGTCCTGGTGCACTTTGCGCGACTGCTGAAACATAACTCACGTGCCAACGATTTCCTCTTCCGTATCGGTGGCGAGGAATTCATGATTCTCAATGTCACCGAAGACCCGCACGACAGCGTCGTGCTGGCGAACAAGATCCGTGCGCTGGTCAACAGCTCGCCGGCCAACTACAGGGGCAATGTGCTTCCGATTACCGTCAGCGCCGGCGTCAGCTGCTGCTACGGGAAGTCGGGCGATATTTCGCTCAGCACCTTGATGCGGGCCGCCGACAAGGCGCTTTACGAAGCCAAGTCGGCAGGCCGCAACCGCGTCATCCTCCACTCCAGTTGTCTCGAAGCCACCAGCGCCGCCAGGCGCCGCGCCCAGGTTACCGTCATCGACGGCGGCGTCAGGGACCAGTCCGGCGACTAGGCGGCGTTTCCTGGCCCTGTTGTCGCTCAGCGCTTTGCCGTAGACTGGGCGTTTTCATATTGAAGGTCGATCGATGTCAGGACGTATTCTCCGGCTGTTTGCGGTGATGTCGCTATTGTGGTGGCTCAACGCCTGTGCGGCGGCTGTTGTCGGTGGCGCCGCGCCCGGCGGTTACCCGGCCGCAGACAACAACCGTACGTCTGATACCGTCGCCGGCGATGCGTCGATTACCTCCACTATCAATAGCCGTTATGTGCACGATGACCTGGTCAGCGCCATGGACGTCAGGGTTGTCACCTATCGCGGCACAGTGACCCTGTCCGGCAACGTGCCCTCTGCACAGGCGGCGCGGCGGGCGGTTGCCATCGCGCGCTCGGTCAAGGGCGTGGTAACGGTTGTGAGTCGCCTGACCGTGGTTTCCCGGTGAGCGGGCGCCACGGTTGCAAGGGCTAGCGTAATGTGCGGAATCTGTGGCGAATTGCGCATAGACGGAGCCCCGCCTGACGAGGCCTTGCTCGGCCGCATGCTGGCCCGACTGGAACGGCGCGGTCCCGATAACGAAGGCCGCTACCTCAAGGACTCCATTGCCCTGGGTCATCGACGCCTGTCGGTAATTGATTTATCGGATGCCTCCAACCAGCCCTGGGTGGATGAGGCGGCGGGTCTGTCGCTGGTCTTCAACGGCGCGATATACAACTACAAGGAACTGCGCGCCCAATTGCAGGGCCAGGGATATCAGTTCCGCAGCCAGGGTGATACCGAGGTGGTGCTCAAGGCCTACGCTGCCTGGGGGGAAAGCTTCGTTGAGCGGCTGCACGGGATGTTCGCCATTGCGATCTGGGATGCCGGGCGGCAACAGTTGCTGCTGGCGCGCGACCGCTTCGGCATCAAACCGCTGTACTACAGCCAGACGCGCGACTATTTCCGCTTTGCCTCCAACAGCCAGGCCCTGCTGGCCGCCGGCGGTGTCGACACCCGCATCGACCCGGTCGCCTTGCACCATCATTTTACCTTGCATGCTGTCGTTCCGGCCCCGCGCACGCTGTTGAAAGGTGTGCGCAAACTGCCGCCGGCGCATGTGATGATTATCACCGCGGACGGGCGCGACCGGGTATTTCCCTTCTGGCAACTGAATGCGGCGCCCGAATACCGGCCGCAGACAGAGGATGAATGGCTGGAAGCGACGCGGGCTGCGCTGGTCAAAGCCGTGGAGCGCCGGCGCGTTATCGCTGATGTGCCTGTGGGGGTGCTGCTGTCGGGTGGCCTGGACAGCAGTCTGCTGGTGGCGTTGCTTGCCGAGCATGGCGGTGGCAATGACCTGCTGACCTTTTCGGTTGGGTTCGAGGACCATCCGGACGAGCGTGGCAGCGAGTTCGAGTTCTCCGATCAGATCGTCGAACGTTATGCGACGCAACACCACAAGATCCAGGTGCCCAACCATGAGGTGCTCGACCGGCTGCCCGAGGCCATCGACCAGATGGCGGAACCCATGGTCGGGCAGGACGCAGTGGCTTTTTACCTGCTGTCGGAGCGCGTCTCGCGGCACGTCAAGGTGGTCCAGAGCGGGCAGGGCGCCGATGAAGTGTTCGCCGGTTACTTCTGGTACCCGCAAATGCACAACACGCTGGGTTCCGGCGCGGGACGCTTTGCGCCTTACTATTTTGACCGTGACCACGACGAGTACCTGCGCATGGTCGCTGCAGAATATGCCGGTCCTGATTACACCTCGGCCCTGGTCGACGAGCGGCTCAGGGCCGCCAGGGCTGACAGCTATCTGAACAGTGTTCTGCACTTCGACGTAACCACCCTGATTGTCGACGACCCCGTCAAGCGGGTCGACAATATGACCATGGCCTGGGGACTGGAAGCACGCGTGCCGTTTCTCGATCATGAGCTGGTGGAGCTCGTTATCGGCATGCCGGCGGAAATGAAAATCCGCGACCAGGGCAAATACCCGCTCAAAAAGATCGCCCGCGGACTGGTTCCCGACGCCGTGATCGACAGGCCCAAGGCCTATTTCCCGGTGCCGGCGCTGAAGTTCGTGCGGGGACAGTTCCTGGAGTTCATGCGCGATCTGCTCGGTTCGAAGGCCTGCCGCGAGCGCGGCCTGTACCGGGATGGGTATGTGCAGTCGATCCTGGCGGACCCCGAACACCAGCTGACGCGGCTGCAAGGCAGCAAGCTGTGGCACCTGGCGGCGCTGGAATTCTGGATGCAGCGCAACGTCGATACGCTGTAGCGTACCGAGCGCTCCGGATCCGCTGCGCTTTCGGCGGCAGGCGAAATGTCATTCCGGTATACGCGGGGGGTTATCCGCGCTGGCTGCAGTAAGGTCAGGCCAGGGCGAAATAATTTTGCTGTCAGCCGCGTCTTTCTCCCG
Source organism: Thiogranum sp. (assembly GCA_050116915.1). GTDB lineage: Bacteria > Pseudomonadota > Gammaproteobacteria > DSM-19610 > DSM-19610 > Thiogranum. The sequence continues at coordinate 3,457 of JASFNS010000155.1, forward strand.
ACGGGAAATCGCTTGAAGTGGTAAAACCCCTTTGAAATTAGGCTGTTTGTTGCCGCAGATGCTAGGTACACTAGGCTTATTGCAAAAAAATCGACTTGAGAGGTAATGCAAGATGGACGTGATGGAACGTATAAAGCAGGCTGTGGACAGCAGTCCGATCGTCATCTTCATGAAGGGTACGCCGCAGATGCCGATGTGCGGTTACTCCAGCCGCACGGCGCAGATGCTGCAGGCCTGTGACGTGGAATTCGCCCATGTCAACGTGCTTGCGGATCCGGAAATCTTCGAAAACCTGCCGCGCTTTGCGAACTGGCCGACGTTTCCGCAGGTCTACGTGAACGGCCAGCTGATCGGCGGCCACGATATCACCCTGGAGATGTTTCAGAAGGGCGAGCTCAAGCCGATGCTGCAGGAAGCCGCCGGCAAGCAGCACTGACCGACACCGGCGCGCGGGCTGTCGAGAGACGGACCGCCCGACTTCGGAGCCCCGCGGCCCTGGGCCCGGACAAAAAGAGCAGAGCAAAGACTCTGCTTTTTTGTTGCCGTGCGCCGTTCTACAAGGCGGAGAACTTGCTGCTATTGATCAGCAGGTGGACCCAGATGCTGGCGGCATAACCCAGTGCAATCGCCCAGGTCCATTTCAGGTGCGAGAAAAACGTGTAGATGCCGCGAGCCTGACCCATCACCGCGACGCCCGCCGCGGAGCCGATGGACAACAGTGACCCACCGACGCCGGCGGTAAGGGTTACCAGCAGCCACTGTCCAGGGTCCATTTGCGGTTGCATCGCCAGCACCGCAAACATGACCGGAATGTTGTCGATAATTGCTGACAGCAGGCCCACCAGGATATTGGCCTGCAGGGGGCCGAGGTCGCCGTACATCAGCTCGGACCCGACAGCCAGATAGCCGAGTGTGCCGAGGCCGCCGACGCACAGAATGATGCCGTAAAAGAACATCAGCGTGTCCCACTCGGCGCGTTCCAGCGACTTGAAAATATTGAACGGCGTCTGCCTTGGGGGGGCGGAGGTTTTTTCCAGTTCCAGCGCACTGCCGCCAAGCGAATCGGCCGGCACCTCGGGATAAAACTGGCTGCGGCGTTTCAGGTAGTACCCATACAGCTTGAGGAAACCCAGGCCGGTCATCATGCCGAGCACCGGTGGCAGGTGCAGGAAGTTATGCGCCGAGACGGCCATGATGATCGTCAGCAGGAACAGGCCCACTACCACCCAGGCGCCGTGTTGCAGTTCGGCGGTTTCCTGGCAACTCTCCGGTGCCGACCTGGATACGGTGAAGCCCAGAATAATCGCCGGGACCAGCCAGTTGACCACGGACGGGATGAACAGGTAGAAAAACTCCTGAAACTGTATCAGGCCCTTTTGCCAGACCATCAGGGTCGTTATGTCACCGAAGGGACTGAACGCGCCGCCGGCGTTGGCCGCGACCACGATGTTGATACAGGCGGCAGCGACGAATTTGTGGTCGCTGCCGCCGACGGCCATGACCACTGTCGCCATGAGCAAGGCTGTGGTGAGGTTGTCAGCCACCGGCGAGATCAGGAAGGCCAGCAGCCCGGTGACCCAGTAAATCGCCCGCAGAGACAGGCCGCGTGTCACCAACCGGACGCGCAGGGCGTCAAACACACCGCGCTCGTCCATGGTATTGATGTAGGTCATGGCCGCCAGCAGGAACAGGAACAGTTCACCGAATTCTTCCAGGTTGTGCTTGACGGCAAGCTCTGCGGTGTGGGTATCGCCATAGGCGCTGTAGAGCAGCGCTACGATGGTCCAGATGAAGCCTGCAGCCACCATGGTCGGTTTTGACTTGCGCAGGTGCAGTGCTTCCTCGGCAATGACAAAGGCATAAGCTGTGGCAAACAGACCTACCGCCAGCCAACCTGCCCAGTGGGCGGTGAAATTCTGTAAATGGATTTCGTCGCTGGCCAGCGCGCCGGCCGGCAACATGGCGACGAGCACGAGCGCCGCTGCATGTGCGCAGCGGATGACACCTGAGTAACGCTGAGTCATTCTGGATTCCCTGTTTTTCTCCGGCGTAGTGTAGGGTTCCGCGCTCCGTCAGGCAACGCGGCCCCGGGGCGGCCGCGGAAATCGTCGGGGGCTCGGG
>JASFNS010000156.1:0-5573 GCA_050116915.1 Thiogranum sp.
GTACGTCGCAGACCGAGGCGGCTCTGGGCGATCTGGCCACCTTGAATACGGCGGCTGCACTGTTGGCGGGCGTGGCCGACAAGACGGGTGACATTTCGATCGACTATGTCTTCTATCAGAACCTGATTACCGATGTGGTCACGAATCCTGACACCTATTACGACTATAGCGGCTTCACCTATGACCGGGCCTTCGACGAGGCCAGCTACTACGTCTCGATCGACGGCGCTGCTCCGGTGTTGAAGACCATCGACCTCGATGCCTACCTTGAATCCGTCAATGGCGCGCTGCCTGCAGATGGTGACTACGCGGCGCTGTTTTCGGCAGCGGCAGATGATGCGCTCGAGGTAATCGAGTTCACTCACACCCAGGTTTACACGGAGGTTCTGCCGGGAACGGTCGAGTAAGCAGGTGTAGTGCTCCGGGCTTAAATGGTCCGCCCCCCCGCCCGCTCGGTTACCAGCAAGAGTGAGCGTGCGGGCCAGGGCGGAGGAAGTGGCTATGAATACAGAGACGAAACGCGTCGCCGGCCCCCGTCTTGTAGCGCTGGTAGTGGTTTCTCTGCTTGGTGCAACGGCTGGTCCCGATTTTCACGGCGGGAGCGGTGCGGGCTGGTGGCTGGGCGCCACGGCAGCGGAATCCGGGCACAGTGGTGGTCACTCCGACGGTCATGCCGGCGGCAAGGGTGGGGTGCGCGGCGGCGGTCACGACGAACGGGACGGCGACCACAGTGACGAGCACGGCGACGGTCATATGCCCGGGCCCAAGGGCTATGGAGGCCAGGGCAGCGGGCGTGGCGGCCGTGAGCATGAGGTCGCCGGCGGCGGTGGGAAAGCTGTCGAAGACAAGGTTCTGAGAGGCAGGCGGCCGGTATGGGCCCGGGAGGGCATCCCGGAAGTCGAGTTGGGCCGCTTGAACGTAGCTCGTGCGCCCGCCCTCGTTCTGGAGCGTGCCGAGGGTGAGGCGCTGGCGACCTACCGGCAGCCGATGCGGGTGATTTATAGCCTGGACGCCGAACAGGCCGCCGCGTTGCTCGCGACCAGCTATCGCGACGTGGCGCGTTATGACTCCCCTGTACAGAACCTGGCGCTCTACCGGGACGTGATGACGTTCGGTAACACCCAGCTCAGGAATATGGATCCCAACCTGAGTCCAGCCAGCCAGCTGGATCTCGCGGCGATCTTCCTCGGTTCGGCATCAGACAAGACCATCCCGATCAGCGAGGATACCGTCATCGCCGTAAACCGTATTCTCGGTCTGGTCGAGATGGACGCTGAAGACCGTGCTGTACTGGCTGGCAAGGCCGAGACCGTTCGCCAGGCGATTCTCGTCGGCCACGGCCCCACCGATGATCATTGAGTGCACTCAAACGCTTAAGCCTGAATATCCCGACGGCAATAGGGTTCAGATCGCCAGCCCCGCTTTCCCCTCTGTCGTTCTCCACTGATGGCGGTCCTGCCCAAGGGGTTGATCTGTATCAAGGCCGCTGACCCCGCGTCTGTCTAGTATGTGCCCGCATTCAAGATAAATGGCACACCATGGGGTATAGCGAAGATACAATCAGCGGCAGGATCAGTGCGCCTGAAGTTGTGGAACAGCCCTGCGGCCTGTATCCCGCGCTTCACACGTTTTCGCCCGACTATGGTGCGGACGATTATCGCGACTGGGTGGAGCAGAGCAACGGAGATCCCGTGCCGGCGCCGCTGGTGGTGTATGTTCAGAACGAAGCCCCCGGCGGGTCACTGGGCTCAGGTGCATCGCCCGCTCACCTGAACGAGTCCCGGGTGATCGAGCATGAGCTGCGGCTGCAGGGGAGGCTGTTCGACGCTGACAGGCCCGTGAGACAGCTGATTTTGACCGGCTCGATCGCCGACCGGTGGAGCGAGGATCAGCTCTACCGACTGGTCTCGGCAATCGAGTCTTCGTTTTTCGTCAACCGGGACAGCTTCAACAGCTGGTGCGCCTGTGTTGGCGACGCGCTTCCTTCGCTGCAAAGGCTTCGCCTGTTACGCGCGCTGGGGTTCAACCATATCCGCTACGCGCCCGAGGTCCGGCCCGGTGAAGTTCAGGACTTCGTTCGGCTGGGCGAAGCCGTGCAGCATGCGCAACAGCTAGGGTTCAGTAAAACGGTTGTCGACTTGCGGCATTTGCGAAAAGATCAACCAGACACTGCACAGACGGTGGAGGCGCTGTTGTCTGAGGTACAACCGGATCGCATCCGGGTGTTTCTACACGAGGGCGAAGACCGCAGCGCCTTCGACGCACATATGATGGCGTTCGGCTACAGGAATATCGGAATGGACTGGTACTTGCGCGACGCCGACAGCTGGTGGCGGTCCAGGGCCAGTGACAGCCTTTACTGGACCTTGCTGGGTTACAGCGAACTGAAACATCCGGACGTGATTGGTGTCGGTCCCGGTGCGATGTCGGCAGTGTGCGAGTTTTACGGGATCAACGCGGCGCAGTTGCCAGGCTACTCGGCGTGCCTGGATGACGGTGTCCTGCCTGTGGCCCAGGGTACGGAACTTGAAGACGGCGACGTCTTGAGGCGCGAAATCATCGCCATGATGCTGGCGTCGTTCTGTATCCGGGTCCCGGCTATAGAAAACAAATGGGGCATCCGCTTCGAGCATTTTTTCGCCCGCGAGACGGCAGCGCTGGGCGCGTTTGAGCGCAATAACTGGATTTGCCGGCGAGACGATAAAATAGAGATCCTGCCCCGTGGTTGCCGGGAGCTGGCGCAAATCTGCGGGGTTTTCGACGGGCGGGCCGGTGATCGGCCGGGCCTGGTGCCTGCGGCGGCGGATAAACGATTCCCGCAGCGGGAGGGGGCTCCGGCTTCACCGCAAAACACGCCGTTTGACAGGTAGGAAAGAGGTAGCGGTCTGCGCTGATGCGACGGCCGCGCGTCTGCGGGTTGAGTCGCGGCCGGTGTCCTTAGCCGTACATCTTTTCCACGTAGTCGTTTACCAGTCGCTGGAACTCTTCGGCAATGTGCTCGCCTTTCAGGGTCACCGTTTTTTCCCCGTCGACGTATACAGGTGCCACCGGACGCTCGCCGGTGCCGGGCAGGCTGATGCCGATATTGGCGTGTTTGCTTTCGCCCGGACCGTTGACCACGCAACCCATGACTGCCACGGTCATGTTCTCGACGCCGGGATAACGCGTGTGCCATGCCGGCATCTGGTCGCGCAGGTAGTCCTGGATGTCGCGCGCAAGTTTCTGGAAGTAGTCGCTGGACGTGCGCCCGCAGCCCGGACATGCGACAACGCTCGGGGTAAAGGAGCGCAGTCCCATGGACTGCAGGATCTCCTGGGCGACAATAACTTCCTGGCTGCGGCTGCCACCGGGCTCCGGGGTCAGCGATATACGAATGGTGTCGCCGATGCCTTGCTGCAGTAATACCGCCAGTGCCGCGGTCGACGCCACGATGCCTTTTGTGCCCATACCCGCCTCGGTAAGACCGAGGTGCAGCGCATAGTCGCAGCGCTCGGCGATGCTGCGATAGACGGCGATTAGGTCCTGCACGCCGCTCATTTTCACCGACAGAATGATCTTGTCCCTCCCGAGGCCCAGTTCTTCGGCGCGCGCTGCGTTCTCCAGCGCCGAGACTACCATGGCCTGGTGAACAATCTCGTGCGTATCTCGGGGCTCGGCGCGTCGGGTATTCTCATCCATCAGCCGCACTACCAGCTCCTGGTCCAGGCTCCCCCAGTTGACGCCGATGCGCACCGGCTTGTCGTAGCGGCAGGCGATATCGATCATGGTGGCGAACTGCTCGTCCTTCTTTTTGCCGCGCCCCACGTTGCCGGGATTGATGCGGTATTTGGCCAGCGCCTCGGCGCAGGCGGGGTGCCTGGCGAGCAGTTTGTGGCCGTTGAAATGAAAGTCACCGATGAGCGGTACCTCGATACCCTGCGCATCCAGTCGGTTACGGACCTCCCCGACGGCGGCGGCGGCAGCATCGCTGTTCACCGTGACGCGCACCAGCTCGGACCCGGCCTGGGCGAGCTGCGCAACCTGGCGGGCCGTGGCCTCGACATCGGCCGTGTCTGTGTTGGTCATGGATTGCACGACGATGGGGGCATCGCCACCGACCACAATCGAACCGACCGTAACGGCCCGCGTGCGGTGACGGCGAATGGGATGGTTGCTGGCTGTCATGCAAGTATCGTCGGATGCTGGGGAGGCGCCAATAATAATCGCCCTTGCGCGCTTAGGATACCCACCAGGCTGCCGCGGGTCGACGGCCATCCCGGGGAGCTCGCCACTGATGCAGTGTGTCTCTGGGCGGTTGCTAATAGTGGTGCATATTGTTTCACAAAATCAATTATTTGCCTATACCCGTCGGGTCGAGTCTTGCGGCGCGAGGCGGGCTGCCCTAGGCTGTGGATACCTGTCCCGGCTGGCACGACTATGCCGGTTCCCGGGTCAGACGATTGTTGTACTATCTTTACGGTATGGGGCTGCTTTACGGCAGAGAATAAGTGGAAATAGTCGAGGGATCGGCACGGGTTGCGAGATAGCCTATGTATGAGACCTTTTACCATCTGAGCGCGACGCCCTTCAGGCTGACCCCGGATCCCAGGTTCTGCTTCAACCATTCAGGTTATGCGCAGGCTCGCGCCTATCTGCAATATGCCTTTGATCTGGGGGAGGGGTTCATCATCGTCACGGGACGTGCGGGGGCGGGCAAGACGACCCTTGTCGAGGGCTTCCTCAGGGAACTCGAAACCGGCAACGTCGTGGCGGCGCGGGTCGCAGCCGCCAACATTAAGGCAACCGATCTGCTGCGCTCGGTGGCTTACGTCTACGGCATCGAAGCCGAGAATCTCGACAAGGCAACCCTGCTAAGACGGATAGCGCAGCATCTCTCCACACTGATGCACCGCCGACAGCGGGTGTTGCTGGTCATTGACGAGGCCCAGAGTCTCTCGCACAGCGCGCTCGAGGAATTGCGCCTGCTGGCGGATCTGGCCGAAGGTGCGCGTCCCCTGCTACAGATATTCCTGGTCGGACAGGAAAAACTGCGCAGCGTTATGCGTGAGCCCGACATGGAGCAATTGCAGCAACGGGTGATTGGAGCCTGCCGACTTGAACCGATGGGGCTTGCCGAGACCAAGGATTATATACGCCACCGTCTTTGCCGGGCCGGCTGGTCGGGCGATCCCGAACTGACGGGGGCGGCAGTTCTCGCCATTTTCCAGTACAGCGGCGGTACGCCGCGTCACATCAACAAGATCTGCACCCGGCTCATGCTGCAGGGATTTATGGAAAACAAGCATGCCCTGGACAGGGATGATGTGGTCGGTATCGCGTCCGAGTTGGACGAGGAACAGCTCGCCCCCGCAGCCAGGGGCAATAACGCGCTGGATGACATGGCCGCAGACCCGGCGCTGGCAGCGGCGTTGCGCCATGATCAGGCGGCCTTGTCCAAATTGGCGGTTCGTGCGCCTGAGCCCGCGGGCGAGCACCGCGAGCTGGCGGTGTTTTCGAGCGCGGCAAAAGGCTCGACAGCTTCTGTGCAACGCGAACAGTGGCCCGCGGATGGCCGTGACACGGCAGTTGGGCAA
>JASFNS010000157.1:0-5561 GCA_050116915.1 Thiogranum sp.
GTCGCCGTCGAAGGTGAAGGCGCGTACGCCGAGCGTGCCGGCCTCGTTCAGCGCCATCAGCTCGGCCACCTGGTCCTGCGCCAGCGCCTTGGTGGGAAACATGTACAGTGCCCTGGCCTGCTCGCCAAGTGCCGCCTGCAGGACCGGCAGGTTGTAGCACAGGGTTTTGCCCGAGGCGGTGGGCGTGACCACCACGGTATGCTGCCCGGCGCTGACCGCTTCCCAGGCCGCGGCCTGGTGGGTATACAGGCGTTCGACACCGCGGCTTTGCAGGGCCGCGCTCAGCCGCGGGTCCAGCTCCGCCGGCAGCGCGGCGAACCGCCCCGGCTTTGCCGGTACCACCAGCTCCCCGGTGATACGCCCGGCGTATTTCGACCGCAAGCGCGCGGCCAGGGCCTCGGCGGGGTCTGCCGCAGGTGATCGCGGGGATCCTTCAAGCTGCTCGGCCGGGGTACTCACACGCTGTTCTCCGTTGGTTCTCTTTGTCTAGCATAGAGAACAAAGGGAGAACATGGCAAGCCCGTTGTGCGAATCAACCGGACACGGGCACCTCCGCTGGCCGGCTGTCCAGCAACGGCAACAAATGCGGCCAGACATTATCCAGAATCCGTGCCTGCGCCGCGGCCGTGGGGTGGATGCCATCGGCCTGCATCAATTCGGCGTGCTCGTCGATCCCGTCGAGCAGGCGCGGCACCAGGGCGACCTGGCGGGTGTCGGCCAGCTGCCGGAACAGCGCGGCGAAGCGGGTGTTGTAGAAGGCGCCGTAGTTGGGCGGCAGGCGTACGCCCGCCAGTAGCACTTTTGCGCCTTGTTGCTGACTAACTTCGATAATACGGCTGAGGCTGGTTTCGATTTCGCTGAAGGGCAGGCCGCGCAGGCCGTCGTTGCCGCCCAGGGCGACGATCACGATGGCGGGCCGGTACTGCTGCAGCGCAGCGTCGAGCCGGTTCAGGCCGGTGCGGGTGGTATCGCCACTGACACTGGCATTGACGACGCGGTAGTCGAAGTGCTCTTGTCTCAGGCGTTGCTGCAGCAGCGCCACCCAGCCCTGCGAGGTGTCAATGCCGTAGGCGGCACTGATACTATCGCCCAGTATCAGGATGGTCGGCGGGCCCGCCCGTGCAATAGCCGTTGCCAGCAGCAGTGTAACCAGCAGGAGTTGTCGTCGAAACATGGGTCAGCAGTCACCTGAAGTCTTTGTGCAAGCCGTGGGCCTCGGCAAGCAGGTCACCACCGCCGAGGGGCCGCTGGTCATCCTCGATGATATCAACTTCACGGTCGCCACGGGTGCTTCGGTGGCCATTCTGGGTGCGTCGGGGTCGGGCAAGACCACCTTGTTGGGCCTGCTCGCGGGCCTGGACGTGCCAAGCAGCGGGCGCGTGATCATCGCCGGGCGCGATCTCAACGAGCTGGACGAAGACGGCCGCGCGTTGTTGCGCGCCGACACAGTCGGTTTCGTGTTCCAGAACTTCCAGTTGCTGCACGGTCTCACTGCCATGGAGAACGTCATGTTGCCGCTGGAACTGGCGGGCAGCGACAACCCCCGCGGTCAGGCGACAGACTACCTGGCGCGTGTCGGCCTCGGTGACCGCCTGCGGCATTATCCCAACCAGCTCTCGGGCGGCGAGCAGCAGCGCTGTGCCATCGCGCGCGCCTTCGCCGCCCAACCTCGGCTGCTGTTCGCCGATGAACCCACCGGCAACCTCGACCAGGAAACCGGGCAGCGCATCATCGACCTGCTGTTTGAACTGAACCGCGCGCAGGGCACCACACTGATGATGGCTACCCACGACGAAGCCCTGGCCGCAAACTGTGAGCAACGCCTGCAGCTGCAGGCCGGACGGATGGTATAAACGTCATGCCCGGCCGCGGCGCACAATCCAGCCTGGCGTTTTCCTGGCGCATGCTGTGGCGCGACTGGCGCGGCGGTGAGCTGCGCATTCTTGCCGTGGCGCTGGTGATCGCCGTGACCAGTGTGAGCGCGGTGAGCTTTTTCACCGACCGCGTCGAGCGCGGTATGCAGCAGCAGGCCGCCGAGCTGATCGCCGCCGACCTGGTGGTGAGCGCGGCACGTCCGATCCGGCCTGCCGTCGAGCAACAGGCCCGCCGGCAGGGTCTGCGCACCGCCGAGACCATGCAGTTTCGCAGCGTGGCGCTGGCCGGTGAGCGGCCACAGCTGGTGGAGGTCAAGGCCGTGACACCGGGCTACCCGCTGCGTGGTGCCCTGCGCGTCGCCACCGCCCCTTTTGCCGCCGATAGCGCCACCGGCGACATCCCCGCCAGTCACAGCGCGTGGGTGGAACCGCGCCTGCTGCAGTTGCTGGATCTCAAGGTCGGCGACAGCCTGCAGCTGGGCGCGAGCCGTTTCATGATCACCCGGGTGCTCAGCTACGAGCCGGACCGCGGCGGCGATATGTTCAGCGTCGCACCGCGCGTGCTGCTCAACGCCGCGGACGTGCCCGCGACACAGTTGGTGCAGACCGGTTCGCTGGTGAACTACCGGCTGCTGATTGCCGGCGATGCGGACAGCGTGCAGCGTTTCCGCACCAGCCTCGGCGCGCAGCTCGAACCCAATGAACAGCTTCTCAGTGTCAGGGACGGGCGTCCCGAGCTGCGCAGTGCGCTCGATCGCGCACAGCGTTTTCTGGGCCTGGCGGCGCTGATCAGCGTGCTGCTCGCCGGCGTCGCGGTGGCCACGGCGGCGCGCCGCTTCGCCCGGCGTCACCTCGACACCAGTGCCATCCTGCGCTGCCTGGGCGCCACGCAGCGCACAATCGTGCGCGCCTTCGGCCTGGAAATGCTGTGGCTGGCGTTGCTTGCCAGCAGCGTCGGCGTCGCCCTGGGCCTGTTAACCCAGACCGGTATCACCCGCATCCTCGACCAGCTGCTGCTCGCCACACTGCCCGCGCCCTCGGCGCGGCCGCTGGTGCTCGGCTATGCCACCGGCGTGATCCTGTTGCTGGGTTTTGCGCTGCCGCCGTTGCTGGCGCTGCGCGGGGTGCCGCCGTTGCGCGTGCTGCGTCGCGACCAGACCGGCAAGCCCACGCGCGCCTGGCTGGTATACGCCGCGGTGCTGGCGAGCATGGGCGTGTTGCTCTACTGGCAGATCGGTGACCTGGACCTGGTGCTCTATGTGCTGGGCGGCATGTTGGTCACCCTGCTGTCGCTGGCGCTGGCCGCCTGGGGCCTGGTCAAACTGCTGGGCGGCCTGCGCCAGCGGGTGGGCGTGGCGTGGCGCTTCGGCCTGGCGAACATCGCGCGGCGGCCCGCCAGCAGCGTGATCCAGATCGTCGCCTTCGGCCTCGGCATTATGGTGCTGTTGCTGCTGTCAACGGTGCGCAACGACCTGCTGAACGACTGGCGCCAGAGCCTGCCGCCGGAGGCACCCAACCATTTTCTCATCAATGTGCAGCCCGACCAGGTCGCCGGTATCCAGGCGTTTTTCGCGCACCAGGGCATCGGCAAACCTGCCCTGTATCCCATGGTGCGGGCGCGCCTTGTGCGCATCAACGCGCACAGGGTCAACAGCGAGGATTACCAGAGCAACCGCGCCAAACACCTGGTCACGCGTGAGTTCAACCTTTCCTGGGCCGCGAAACCGCAGGTGGATAACACCATCGTCGCGGGCAAGTGGTGGCGGCCGCGCGACTACGGCAAACCGCTGCTGTCACTCGAAGCGGGGCTCGGTGACACGCTGGGCATCAAACTGCACGACCGGCTTACCTTCGACATCAACGGCCGCGAGCAGACCTTTACCGTCAGCAGCCTGCGGGCTGTCGACTGGGACACTTTCCACATCAACTTTTTCACCGTCGTGCCGCCCGGCGTGCTGGAGCAGGAACCGGCCAGCTGGGTTACCAGCCTGTACCTCAATGCCGCGCAGAAGCAGCGCCTCGGCCAGCTGGTGCAGCAGTTCCCCAACGTCACGGTCATCGATATCGAGGCCATCATGAACCGCGTGCGCGCTATCATGGACCGCGTGATCCTCGCCGTGCAGTTCATCTTCCTGTTCACCCTGTTTGCGGGTCTGGCGGTGCTGTACGCCGCCATCCAGGCCAACCAGGACGAGCGCCGCTACGAAAGTGCGGTGTTGCGCACGCTTGGCGCACGCAAACCGGTGTTGCTGCGTGGCCTGTTCGCCGAGTTTTTCACACTCGGCGCGCTGGCCGGTCTGCTCGGTGGCCTCGCCGCCACCGCGCTGGCCTGGCTGCTGGCTTCAAGGGTGTTTCACTTCGCCTACCGCTTCGACCCGCTGATCGGGCTGGCGGGTGTCGCCGCGGGTCTCGCCATCGTCGGCATTGCGGGCGTGCTGGGCACGCGCCGTGTGCTCGCGCAGCCGCCGGCGATTACACTGCGCGAGAACGTTTGAGTGTTCAGTCCCGTGTGGGCCGGTCCGTTGCTCCTTGCAGGACTTCATGCGGGGAGCGACTGGCTGACGATCGCTTACCGGCTGCTGCTTGTGGTTCACGCGAACACAAATTTCGACTTCGACGTCAGTCGTTAAATCACGGATGTCGCTGCAGCTGCTATACTGTTATCAGGAGGGTGATATAGGAAGCATGGCAGGGATAGCTGATTGCCATTGCCAATAAACGGGCAACTGTTTAATCACCCTTCGAACGCCTCGGTTAGAAATGGGCGGGCAACAGGCGCCAGGCAAATCTGGCAGCCAAGTGTTTGGTGGGGAGGTACCACCAGCCCGGCCGTCCTATACCGGGGCGTTTGTATCTGGCAGCGTATGAACTTTCCGGGTACGGCCGGGACCTGGTCTTCCCATGACACAACAATCGCAGTGAGGAAGGGTTTGTGGTCGACGGCTCCCGGCCGCAGCGGGATCCGCCGTGCGATATCAACCGGCAACACGAGGCTGCTGCTGTTAATGCCGGTTAGTCGCCGCTGCTCTCTTTCAGGGCAACCGGTTTATCGGGCGCCTGCGCCTGGCCGCTCGATGGGAAGGTTGACAGGAAATCCTGGTCTGCGCGCAGCCGTTTGTGAAGGGACTCGATCAGTTCGCAGTTGACCCTGGCGAAATAGATGTTCTCAGCTGCCTTTTCGGCAAGCATGAGTTGCTCGACAAAACCACTCATCACTGCTCTCCATTTAGATGGATTATATATTAGTCTTCTCTAATGTCATGCTAGAGCAGCAAGCTTAAAATTACCTTAAAAGTCCCTGCGGCCGGTGTCGCGCCATTAGAAACCGATAAACGATGAGGCTCGTGCCGGATCGATGGTCGCCGTTCACCTGAAAAACCCGTCGCTCGCACGGTGAACGACCGACGTCGGCCTGAACCTATAGTGTCAGGCGCGCTGTTGAGTCAGGCACCATGAAGACCGGTACCGCTCGCGTGAGGTGATGAGAGTGGTCGGGCACGTACGCAGTGGTCTAATCATAACGGTCGAAGGTTTTGTATGGGTTGCGGACTCCCTCCGTTATGTCACCGTGTATTCAAGCGCCGACCAAACGCCAATTGGGGTTGCTCAACGGGGATTTATCAGCGAGTAAAATGCACAACCGCTAAACGACAGCTTCCGGCGGAAGCTTGGCGCTCGCAAAAAAAT
>JASFNS010000158.1:0-5528 GCA_050116915.1 Thiogranum sp.
ATACCGCTTTCAATATCCTGCTGTGTACCACGATTATCGAAAGCGGTATCGACGTGCCGACCGCCAATACCATTCTCATCAACCGCGCCGACCGCCTCGGCCTGGCCCAGTTGCACCAGTTGCGCGGCCGCGTAGGGCGTTCCCACCACCGCGCCTACGCCTACCTGATGGTGCCGCACCGCAAGGCGATGACGCAGGACGCCATCAAGCGCATCGAGGCCATCGAGTCACTGGAAGACCTGGGCGCCGGCTTTACCCTGGCGACCCACGACCTGGAAATCCGCGGCGCAGGCGAGCTGCTCGGCGATGAACAGAGCGGCCAGATACAGGAAATCGGCTTCAGCCTTTACAGCGAACTGCTGGAACGCGCGGTCGCGGCGCTCAAGGCAGGGCGCCAGCCGGAACTCGACCGCCCGCTGAACCACGGCCCGGAAGTCGACCTGCACCTGCCGGCGCTGATCCCCGACGACTATCTGCCGGATGTGCACGGCCGGCTGATTCTTTACAAACGCATCGCCAGTGCGGCCGACCACGACGAGTTGCGCGAGTTGCAGGTCGAGATGATAGACCGCTTCGGCCTGCTGCCCGATCCGGTCAAACAGCTGTTTGCCGTCACCGAACTGAAACTCAAGGCGGTGCCACTGGGCATCGCCCGCATCGACGTGGGTGAACGCAGCGGCCGCCTGAGTTTCGGCAGCCAGCCCGATGTCGACCCGGCAACCATTATCCAGCTGATCCAGGGACAGCCGCAGCATTACAGCCTGGACGGCTCGGACAAAATTCGTTTCCAGTTCGATATGGCCGAGCCGGGCAAACGCATTGCCCGTGTGTCCGAGCTGCTCGACAGCTTGAGCCCGCGCGGCGAGTGAGGCAGGATAGCGGCATGAGAATTCTGCACAACGCCTGCGTCGCCCTGTTCGGACTGCTGTTGTGGTCGGTGGGCCAGGCCGCCGACAGCAGCGACACGCCGCGGCAATACGATATCGAGCTGCTGATCTTTCAGAACCTGGTCCAGGGCGACGCGGGCGAAGTCTGGCCGCGGGACTATTCCACCTGGTTCGACGAGGCCGCGGGACAACCCGGAGCGCCCGCTCCCGCAGCCCCGGATGTCACCTGGTTGCCGGAAAGCAGCTATCATCTGAAAGCCGAGCGCGACGCAATGCGCCGGTCCCGGGGTTACCGGCCGCTGGCCTACCTGGCCTGGCGTCAAACGCTGGTTGAGCGCAACCAGGCGTTACCGTTGCAGCTGCCCGCAGCCGATAACCGCAACGCCGCTTATGTCGATGGCACGGTCCGGGTTGCAGTCGAGCGCTATCTGCACCTGTATCTTGACTTGCAGTTGCACCTGCCGGCAGCCGCGTTGTCCGCGCAGATCGATGCGCCGGATGCCGAATTGCCGGAAATACGGCTCACTGAACAGCGGCGCATGCGCAGTAACGAACTGCATTATTTCGACAATCCGCGCTTTGGCGTAATTGCCCTGATCACCCCGTACGAACCACCACCCGAGCCGGCTGCTGTCAGCGCCCCGGCAACGCCGCAGGTCGCAACACCGGACGCCGGCGCGCAACCGCCCACGGCGCCCTGACAGCCGGCCGCCGCAACCGGTTTATTTCTTCACGCAGTCGGGGACGTGGAACTTGTCATCCAGACTGTACACCTCGTCGAATGTTCCGTCGCAGTCGCTGTCGCGGATGACGTAGTTGTGAATGCTGGAGTTATTGCTAAGCGTCTCCAGGCTCCAGGCCCACACCCGACCCTTGGTGCTCATGCTGACAATGCTGTCGCCGTCCTGGTTCAGGTACTGCACGATCAGCGTCTCCTTGACCCCGTCGCCGTCGCCATCGGCTTCCCGCTCGCCCTGTTGTGTGAACCCGGCCAGATCGGGCGGCGCAAACTGACCGGCCGTGGCGATGTGCGCGCAACTGCACAAGGTGACGATACAGACCATACGCCACGCGCTGAATGCGACCGATCGGGCAGATCGCCCTGCCCTGCAGGTCTGCATCACTGGATTCACGACGCACCGCCTTCGGAAGATGCCTGCCATGGGACTATGCGGTTAGATTTTTTCATTGGCTGTTCCCCGCCTGCGCACAGGTTAGATAATTTTCGTATAAACAATACGCCTCACGCTGCGGCCAAACAACACCGGCTGGGCGCCGGTGGGGTATTAACCCGACCGGACGCGCAGAGACGCAGCGGGCATACTTGCATAATGAAGTGCCTGCTCGGCTTTCTGTTGCTTCTCCACCTGCCGGCTCACCGGTCTGACGGCGAATGTGCCGTCTCGGGCAAGAGCGCGTCGATGGTGGCATCGACGTGCGCATCGTCCCAGTCGGGATTGCCCAGAGCGCGATAGCGGATCCGTCCCTCGGGATCGACGAGAAAGCTGGTCGGCAACGTTTCGACACCCCAGGCCTTGGACACCCGCTTGGAGGTATCCAGAAGCACCGGGAGGGTGAAATCGACCAGATTCACAAACTTCCTGACCCGGTATTTGCGCTCGCCGACGTTCAACGTCAGCACCACGAACGGCTGTTCAGCATGGCGTTGCTGCAACCTGGCGAGCCCCGGCATTTCATAGATACAGGGCGGACACCAGCTGGCCCAGAAATTCACCAGCACCACCCTGCCCTTGTAGTCCGACAGCGAATGTTCGCGGTCCTGGAGGTCCGGCAGACTGAATGTCAACGCGGCGTCTGCCGTGTAGGCTTCCAGCTCGGAGCTTTCGGCAACCGTGGGAAGCAACAGGCATCCGATCAGTATCAGCAGATGCCGCAATATGTACGCGTTGCCTGGTTGGAATGAAAACATGGATACAGAGTGATAGTTCAAGGATAGGGTTTACGGGGCATGGCGCACTACCTGCGTTTGAGTAAGGTCCTGCCGGCGTCGCCGCATGCCCGCACTGGCTCGTCTCCCCGAGTCTGCCACAGCTTGTTGCCGGTCGGATGTTTTCAGTGTAACAGCGTTCGCCGCCGATGCAGTACGCACCGAAATGCAGCAACGAGCCGCCAGCTATCCCGGGGGATATCCAACATCCTTTGCTACGATGCCGGTAGCAAGCTGACTGCGGAGGACGGTGCCGGCGGTGTGTTCAGCAGAGCTATTGCGCGTGTTCTCGGGTATCCGGACAGCAGGTCCGGCTGAAGTACAGACTAGGGATCCCCGAGAGATCGGGGCTGCCGGTAACGGGCCCTGGAAACCCGGAAGCCGGATTGAGGACCCTGGCCCCGTAATGTACGCGTCGTGGAATCGCAGCCGCCGCGCAAGGCTATGACGAGGATCGGGAACGTCTGCGCAGCAGACTCCTGTACAGACGCCGGGCAGCGCTCCTGGATCAGTGGTATGAACAGGCTGGACAGAAAGCCGCAATCAGACACTGATATCCCCGACTCCGGCGACGGTCTCCGCTGTCCCTGCACCGCCCTGAATCTGCCTAGACCGGAAACCTTTTTCCGCCAGCCAGCGCGACGTCTCTGTCATGTCCGACTGACGATTGTGGCATATACCTATGCCAGTAGTGTCATGCTGATTATTGCGCCCCCCTGTCTGTTTGTTCAGATAACCTCGTGTTTTCAATGACTTGTAAGGTGCGCCCATTATGGAACACTACGTGCATTATGTTGGAGCGGTCTGGATCGGGTTTTGGCTGACTGTCGGGTAAGACGATCGGCTGGCAGACAGAGGATGTTGGTCCGCGTAGTGCGTGGGCATATAAGAAAACCGTAGCGTTGTGAGGAGGGTACGGCATGTTCAAGGTTATCAAGAGCCTTTTTCTGAGGAACATTATTTCGATAACCGCCTGTGTTTGTGGCGTCGTCGTGCTGATACTGGCATCGAACGCGCAGGCGGCCAAACCGGGCTTCAGCTGCCAAATACAATCACCCGCCAATGGCAGTACTTTTCCTGCCGGTGCCACGGTCGATTTCCAGGGGAAGGTAAGCAACGGCACCACCCCCTACGCGATTCACTGGGCTTTTGGCGACGGTAATACCTTCGACGAAACCGGCACCAAAAAAGCATCTACCTCGACGCCATCCAACACCTATCCCTCGCCAGCGAGCGATACCCAGTACCAGGTGACCCTGGATGCCACGGATGACAATGGCAACGGCGTTCCCTGTGCCCAGCAGAGCATCACGATCACGATCCAGGCTGGTGGCGGTGGCAACTGCGTGCGTAATGCGCCCACTTTCTCGATGGGAGCCGATCAGGCCATCGACGCGAATGATGGCTCGGCCGTCTATACCCTGAGTGTCACCAACAACGACACGGCAGCCTGTGCAAACACCCTGTTCTCCCTTGCAAACAGCGATACTGGAGATACCGGCAGCTTCGATCCATCGAGCTTGTCAGCACCGTCTGTTTCAGTGGCGCCCGGTGCAACCGACACCACGGTAACCCTGACAGTCACCGGCAACGGTACGGGTGCAGGTGGGGATGCGCTGACCAGTACGGTCACCGTGAGCGACAATACCGATCATAATGGCCAGGATCAGAGCGATTCCGTTACCACGACCATTGCTAATAATACCCCCATCGCACGCGGCGACACCTATGCCACACCAGCTGTCGGCCCTTCGGGCGGTTCCAAGCAGCTGGACGTAGCGGCTTCGCGGGTTTCAGGGGTGCTCTACAACGACTTCGGTGGCGAGCCTCCGCTGACGGCCCAGCTCGTCAGCGGCCCGGCTAATGCGGCGAGCTTTACCCTGAATGCCGATGGTTCCTTCACCTACACGCCGGATGCAACCCTGGCTGACAACGACAACGACAGCTTCACCTATATCGCTGTCGACTCGCTCGGCGTTCAGTCCGACCCGGCGACGGTGAATATCAACATCCTGTCCGACCAGCCCGACTACAAGATCATGATGAACTACGAGCTGGGCATGCACTGCACAGGCTTCGAGTTCGCGTACTGCTGCGTACTGCCGCCGTACAACTCGATCCTCGCGCAGGTCGTAAAGCCGCAGGCCACGTCCAACCCGGACAGCGGGGACGACTTCCCGCGCCTGCTCGAGGGCAGCCATGAGGTCGGAACGGACGGCCTGGGCCGGCCCACGGTGGTGCAGGCCGGTGCGCTGGATGGCAACGGCGATTACCAGACCTACATGCTCGAGTATTTCCACGACGCCCAGCCGCGCCGTGAAGGCAACATGCCCGGTTCGTTCAAAGCCCAGTCTTCGACCCTGATCAGCGCGGTGGAAGGCAATTCGATGTTCTATCAATCCACGATCTACGACTCGGCGGAGGTGCTGGCCGACGGCTCCCTCAAGACCGGCTCCTACGAAGGCGCAGACGGCGTGGTGCTGGGCGACGGTTCTTTTGCGACCCCGTGTACGTCCGGTCTCCCGAACGGTTGTACCGACAACTACGCAAACGGCTGGTTGAACCACTTCTATATCTACTCTGATCTGGAGGGCACTATTCCAGCGGGCGTCACCAGCCTCGAAAAAGACAAGATCCGGCTGGGCGTTGCCGGGCACATCGAGTATCCGGCCGATTCAGGCGCCGCCCTGCAT
>JASFNS010000159.1:0-5506 GCA_050116915.1 Thiogranum sp.
CTGGCTGTTCAGGGTTTCGCCTGCGTGCTGGTTGCCGAGCGCCAGGCGGCGTCGGCGAGGGAGCTGATCGATGCCTACGAACGGGCGGGTGGCGATCCATGAGACAGATGGCGGCTACGTGGACGTAGACTGGAACCAGGTGTATGCGGCAGTGTGGCGGTCGCGCCGGGCACTGCTCCGGCCGGTGACGGCAATCGATCCGGTGCGGCTCGAGGAACTGGTTGGAATAGATCAGCAGAAGACCGAACTATTGCGCAATACCGAACGCTTCCTGGCCGGCCTGCCTGCCAACAATGCCCTGCTGTGGGGCGCGCGCGGCACGGGCAAGTCGTCGCTGGTCAAGGCCATGTTGAATGAATTCCTCGGCCGTGGGCTGCGCCTGATCGAAGTGTTCAAAGACGAGCTGCGCGATCTCCCCGACATCGTCGATTACATCCGCGACAGCGGCTATCATTTCATTTTCTATTGCGACGACTTCTCGTTCGAAGGTGAAGACGCTTCCTATGTGGGCCTAAAGAGCGTCCTGGAGGGATCAATCGAACGCCCGCCGGATAACCTGCTGTTCTATGTCACGTCGAACCGCAGGCACCTGCTGCCCGAGTACATGCAGGACAACCAGGCCACGGTGGTCGCTGACGGGGAGTTGCATTACTCGGACGCGGTGGAGGAGCGTATATCCCTGTCTGACAGGTTCGGTTTGTGGCTGTCCTTCTACCCGTCGGATATGCAGGGCTACCTTGCCATTGTCGACAGCTATTTCCCGGACTTCCGGGGTGACAGGGAAGCACTCCACGAGGCAGCGAAAATGTTCGCCATGACGCGCGCCTCGCGCAGCGGGCGCACGGCAAAACAGTTCTACAATGCGTTTTCCCGGTCCGATCCGGACAAAACTTGAAGCGACTTGATACCGCCGCATCCTGCGCGCGAACGCGACGGGGCCGCAACGCCTAGTCCTTGTCTTTTTTCAAACCCTGTTTCATGGCGGCGATGTCGAGCGAAACCACGACCTCGGACTTGGGTTCGTCGATGAAGCGTGGTCTGGCGCTGGTATCGCGTTGATATTCCTTTGCCAGTTCCTGTTCGCGTACCGTTATGAGCATCAGGCACTCGCGGATTTCATTGATAGTCTGTTTGGATAGCGGGTGTTTCAGGCCGGGTTCAGTCGCGGTATCCCTGGCAACGCTGGTCAACACGCTTTTCATGACCCGCAGTATGCGCTCTTCTGTTGTAAGTTCCGGTTCGCTCATGTTTCCTGATCCTCGGCTTTGACCGCTATTGTGCCACAGGCTGCGTGGACGACTGCAATATACCCGGTCTTTGCGCGGATTTTGCCGGCGTGCAGGTCAGGACTGCCGCAACTGTTCAAGCGCTTCCCAGCGCTGGTAGGCGGCTTGCAGGTCGGTCTCGGCGTTCTGCAGCTGATCCTTCTCGGCGGCGATCGCGTCACCGGGGAGTTGATAGAAGGCCGGATCGGCCATGCGTTCATGGATGGCTTCGATCGCGCTTTCCAGTGCCTCGATCCTGCGCGGCAGCTGGTCGAGTTCCCGCTGGTCCTTGTAGCTGAGCCGGGTTGCCTGCGGCCGCGGCTTTGGCGGCGTCTTGCGAGGCTGACCCACAGCCGGAGGTGCGTCGGCGGCCCGGGAGTCGCGCTGCCGAAGCCAGTCGCTATAGCCGCCGACGTATTCGTTGACCTGTCCATTGCCTTCGAATACCAGCGAGCTGGTGACCACCCGGTCGAGAAAGGCGCGGTCGTGGCTGACCAGCAGAACGGTGCCCTGGTACTCCGCGAGGCGCTCTTCGAGCAGGTCCAGCGTCTCGATATCCAGATCGTTGGTCGGTTCGTCGAGTACCAGGAGATTGCTGGGCTTGCTGAACAGCTTGGCGAGCAGCAGACGGTTGCGTTCACCGCCGGACAGGGCGCTCAGCGGCGTGTGGCAGCGCTCCGGTGCAAACAGGAAATCCTGCAGGTAACTGATGACATGGCGTTGCTGTCCGCCGATTTCGATGAACTGGCGACCGTCTGCAAGGTTGTCGATAACTGACTGCTGTTCATCGAGTTGCGCACGCCGCTGGTCGAAGTAGGCGGTTTCCAGCCTGGTGCCGTGACGGATGGTGCCGCTGTCGGGGCGCAGCTCACCGAGCAGCAGGCGCAGCAGGGTCGTTTTACCCGCGCCGTTGGGCCCGATGATGCCGATTCTGTCGCCTCTTAGAATCAGGGTGTTCAGCCCGACGATCAACGCCCGCCCCTCAATGGAATAACCGGCATCGATGCATTCGACCACCAGTTTGCCCGACGGGTCGGCACCCTCCAGGCGAATGGTGGCCTTGCCGGCGAGCTGGCGCCTTTCACGGCGCTGTTCGCGCATTTTCTCCAGCGCGCGTACCCGGCCCTCGTTACGCGTGCGCCGGGCCTTGATGCCCTGACGGATCCAGCGCTCTTCCTCGGCCAGTTTTTTGTCGAACGCCGCCTGGTGGCTGGCTTCGGTTTCCAGCCAGGCCTGCTTGCGTTTCAGATAGGTCGGGTAGTCGCCGGGCCAGTCAGTCAGGATTCCCCGGTCGAGATCGATGATGCGCGTCGCCAGCCGGGTCAGGAAGCTCCGGTCGTGGGTGATAAACAGCAAGGTGCCCCTGAACTCCAGCAGAAAGTTCTCCAGCCACTCAATGGATTCAATGTCCAGGTGGTTGGTCGGTTCGTCGAGCAGCAACAGGTCGGGGTTGGAGACCAGCGCACGCGCGAGCAGCACCCGGCGCTGGACCCCGCCCGACAGCTTTTCAACCCGGGCCTCGGGGTCCAGGGCAAGGCGTGACAGCACGGTTTCAACCTGTTGTTCCAGCGTCCAGCCACCCAGCGCCTCCAGCCGGTGCTGGGTTGCATCGAGTTGTTCCAGAAGCGCGTCCTCCGGGCGCTGCGCGAGCTGTTCACTGAGGTGGTGATAGCGGCGGATTAACTCGCCCAGTTCGCCGATGCCGGCGGCGACGCAATCAAACACGCTGCCCGATACCCCCTTGGGCAGTGCCTGCTCCAGGCTGGCAATCGTCAGCCCCTGGCGGCGTTCGACGGTGCCGTCCTCCGGTGCGATTTTCCCTTCCAGGACCTTCAAAAACGTGGATTTTCCGCAGCCGTTGCGGCCCACGAGACACACCCGCTCGCCGGTTTCAATCGAAAAATCAACGGCTTCCAGCAGGGGGCGGTGGCCGAAACTCAGGTGTAGATGACGAGTACGCAGTAATGACATGGACGCAGAACACAGACTGGCAAAGCCCGCAGCTCAATTGGCCCGGGCAGCGGACGATAACACAGAAGCAGGGGAAGGGAATCGCCGGATCTGTGAAACGGTTCACACCGCGACGGCAGTGCTCCGGGCAGACTTTATCACCGGGAAAGAATCCAGGGTACGTAGCGATGCGCGAACATGAATTTTATGCCGATCCAACGCTGTTCGACCAGTGGCAGCGCATTGCATCGGACTGGTTATGCGAAAAAAACGATAAATGTTGCCCGTATGGCTGGGCTCTCGGTTTTGCCCTGCTGGGTACTGCCCTTGTCCTGGTGTCGCTCACGGCGCTGGGTTTTTCCCTGCACAGTGCTGCCACCCAGCTGGCCCCGGCCTGGAACGAGTCCCTCGCCCGGGGAGTCACGGCGGTAACGGCGCTGGCCGCGGCCCAGGCGCTGTTCCGGCAGGCACTGGACGCCTGGCCGCAAGACACCCGGCTTCCGGCACAACTGCTCAAGGCCGGGCGCTACGTCGGCTGGCAGCCGGTGCGCCCTGTGAGGGCCGCGAATTCCGCTGTGACTAAACCTGTGGAAAAGCGCTCACAGCCTGGTCCGGACGGGGAGGCGTTACAGCGGTTTTTCGCCGGTGTGCGTGCCGCTGGCGTTAACGTGGCAATCGCCAAGGCCTTGTTTACCGCGGGAATCCGGTCTCCACAGCAACTGATGGCTGCCAGTGACCGACGGCTGGTCGCCATCCGCGGTGTCGGTCCGGCCACTGTGCGCAAACTGCGTGCACAGTTCGGCTAGACAGCCTCAGCTGCCGGGGTCTTCCGTGTCGAGGTCGCGGTAACGGTCGGGGCTGAACCGCGGCGAGCAAATCGCGTAGAAGACCAGATCACCGTGCCCGTCGTTGGTGATACGCTGCGGGACACCGGGCGGAATCAGCACCAGATCGCCCGAGCTGACAACTGCCGGGGCGAGATCGCCGATTTCGGCCGTACCGCTGCCCTCAACAATCAGATAGCGTTCGAAAATTCCCTCCAGCCGGTGCCAGTGGGTGCGTGCGCCAGGCGCTACACGCGCGCGCGCAATGGAAACGTCGGGGTCATCGGGCGTATTGCCGATCTCCTGAATGTGGCAGCCTTCCTCGAACCAGTACTCTGCAACCGACTGGCTATGGGTGACTCTGGCAGGCATGGCTTTCATGCTTCTGATGGGGGTATCGTAGCCACGATAGTAACAGTTCTGCCCCGGACCGCGCCAAGCGCAGCCCGTTGCCGTGGAGATAACGTCGAGGATGACCGAAAAACCGCGATTTCACCTGGCATTCCCGGTTGTCGATCTGGAGGCCACGCGGCGTTTCTATATCACCGTGCTGGGCTGTCGCGTGGGCCGCGAAGACCAGCGCTGGATCGATTTCGATTTTTCGGGCCACCAGATCACCGCGCATTTGTGCGAGCGTATGCCTGATGTCGCCAGCAACCCGGTAGACGGCAGGCAGGTTCCGGCGAGCCATTTCGGCCTGGTTCTTGAGTGGCGGCAGTGGCATGCGCTTGCTGACCGACTGGTGGCCAGCGAGGTGAAATTCCTTATCCAGCCGCACATTCGCTTCGCCGGCCAGGCCGGTGAACAGGCAACGCTGTTTCTGCGCGATCCCAGTGGTAACGGTCTGGAGTTCAAGGCGTTCCGGGATCCCGCGGCGCTGTTTGCGCGCTGACGGCGCGGTTGCTGCAACAAGGTCTTTGCCTCAACGGCATTTTTGCGGTTTCATAGTGGCCAGCCCTGCGAAACGGAGAAGTCGCTATGTCCGCAGCCAGCCCCTTTGCCATCCATGCCCTCGAGCTTGGGCCAATGGAGAATTTTGTCTACCTGGTGGAAGACCGGGCGAGCGGCCGGGCGGCCGTGGTCGACCCGGCCTGGGACGTGCCGCAGGTGCTGGCAATGGCCGAGCGACACGGTGTGCGTATCACCGATATCCTTTTGACCCACAGTCACCACGATCACATTAACGGTATCACCGACGTGCTCGATCAACACGACGCACAGCTGCACCTGCTCAAGGACGAGGCCCGCTTCTGGGGCTCGTACCTGGATATTCCCACTCTGCATCACGGCGGCGACCGTATTGCCCTGGGCGACACGGAGATCGAGGTGCTGCATACGCCCGGCCACACGCCCGGCTCGGCCTGCTACCGTATCGGCGAGCAGTTGATCACCGGCGACACGCTGTTTGTTTTCGGTTGCGGTCGCTGTGATTTGCGCGGTGGTGACCCGGAACAGATGTTTCGCACG
>JASFNS010000160.1:0-5497 GCA_050116915.1 Thiogranum sp.
CTGCTGGTCGTTACGCAACAGCACCGCCGGACGTCCGTTCTGACTGATCAGCAGATCGAGATCCCCGTCAGCGTCGATGTCCGCAAATGCCGCCGCGCGCCCGACCAGCGGGCGGGAAAGGTCACCGGTATCGGCTGCCGGCACCAGCGGCGCAGCACAGGAGGTTCCGCAGTTCCAGAAAAGCTGCGCCGGCTGGGCATAGTGCTGGCTGGCCTGCACCTTGTTGATTTCGTGCTCCAGGTGACCATTGGCCTGCAACAGGTCCAGGCGTCCGTCGAGGTCGTAATCGAAGAACAGGACGCCGAAAGTCAGGCTCAACCGGGAAGGACCGCCCAGCCCCTCGATGACGGCTTCGTCGGCGAACGGCGCCTTGCCATCGGCGGTGACGAACAGCGAACTCATTTCATTGGCGAAATTACCGATGACAATACCCAGATCGGCGTCGTTGCGGTAGCGGGCCGCGTCGATGCCCATGGCGCCGGTCGCCTTGCCGCGCGGATCATAGGCCAGGCCCTCGAAGGCGCCGATCTCCTCGAAGCTGCCGTTGCCCCGATTGTGAAACAGGAAATTGCGCGCCGTGTCGTTGGCGACGATCAGGTCCAGCCAGCCGTCGCCATCATAGTCCACCGGAATAACACTGAGCCCCTTGCCCACCGGCAGACCCGAAACCGGGTCGTGCACCTGGATCCCCGCCGCGCCCGAAACATCGGTGAAATGTCCGTCACCGTCGTTGCGGTAGAGGTAGCTGTCCGTGCCGGTAAAATTGTTCGGTGCGCCGTAGGCGCGCCCCAGACCGGCGAGGCGGAAATCGATCTCCAGGTCCGCTTCGCGCGTCCATTTGACGTAGTTGAGTGCGAACAGATCGAGATCGCCGTCGCCATCGTAATCGAAGAACGCCGCGCCGGTCGTCCACATGTCATCGCGCCCGGCAACGCCGGCCGCGTCGGTCACGTCGCGAAAGTGTCCATGATCATTGTGGAACAGGTGGTTCTTTTTCAGCGTCGAAAGAAACAGATCGTCCCAACCGTCACCATCATAGTCGCCGACAGCGACGCCCATGCCGTAGGTCTCAATCGCCAGCCCGACCTCCTTGCTGACGTCCTCAAAGTGCCCGCTGCCATCGTTGCGATAGAGCGCCTGTGTCGGCACGCTGCCGTCCCCGGGGTGGTCGGGCCAGTATCGGAAGTTGACCAGAAACAGATCCTGGTCGCCGTCGTTGTCGTAATCCAGGAACGCTGCGCCGCTGCCGATGGTTTCCGGCATGAGCCGCTCTCCGTAGGCGCCGTTGACATGGGTAAAGTGAATGCCGGCGGCCTGCGTCACGTCGCTGAAGTGCACCGCGGGCGGCTGTCCTGCCGGTGCCGCCGCCTGCGGCGGCGTGATTTCGATCTCCGCGACCTCCGCGGGTTGCTCGGGTTCGCGCGTCAACAGGTACGCAGCGCCCCCGCCGAACACCAGCAGCACGCCGATTACCGCCAGCGACCGGCGAAAGGCGCGGCGGATGGCCGCTTCACCGGCATTGAGTGGCCTTGGCGTGTTTTCCTGCTTCATGCGCGCAACGGCCTGCGCGCCGGACAGCGCGGCATGCTGAAAACGGCAGGCGCACGCCCACCGGTAACTTTACGGATAGTCATGTTTGTCGCTCATCCCATGCGTTGTTTCGGCAGCCACGGTGGTCGGGGCACGTGCCGGCGGTTCGGCCTGGCGCAGATCGTAGATCGCCACCGCCTCGGCGGCGTGATTGGCGGCCGGGTTGCTGCGGCGGTGGCGGGAAACCGCACGTTCGACGGCCTGGTCATCGCTGCGGTATCGCTCGTGAAGCTCGCGGTGCAGCGCCGCCTGTTGCGGCTGATCCAGTTCTGCATACACCAGCGCCAGATTGAAATGGGCGGTGGCGTTTTCCGGGTCCAGTGACAGTACCTGGTCGAAGCGGGCGCGGGCCTTGTCCAGCAGGGCCGTGCGCGCCCCCTTGCGGGCCGCACCGCGCTCCTTGCGCGCGCGTTCGAACAAGGTGCGGCCAAGTTCGTTCAGCATGTTGTAGTCGCGACTGAAATCAAAGCCTCGTTCGCGTGCGGACTGGAAGCGGGTATCGGCGAGGGCGGTAAGGTCTTCGATGGCCTGATCGAGGTTACCCTGTTGCCGCTCCACCAGCGCGGAGAACCACGTCAGTGTCCAGGGCGGCGGGGGCGGGTGGAAGCCGGCGGCCCGGCGCAGCGCGGCGGCTGCGTCTTCCACCCTGCCCTCCTTGTAATAGACGCGGGCCAGATTCAGGGGGCCATCCGGCCGTCCCAGCTGCTCGACCTGTTCGAAGGCCGCGGTGGCCGCGCGCAGCTCGCCCTTGTTGCCCCCGCTGTTGCCTTCCCGCAGCAGCCCGATGCCGTAGTCGTTCCAGCGTTCCCAGGCGGCGATTGAAACCGGCTCCACCGGCACGCCGGCACCTTCTGTCACCGGCAGGGTTACCCGGTCGACCGCCAGCGTGGTGATGGGCAGGTCGTTGCGCCTGAAGTCGGCTTTCTGGACATGGCGCATGATGCGGGTATCGAACTTGCGGTACTGCAGTTTCGCCTCGATGGTCACAGGTTCGACCGCATCCGGCGGGATGGTCACCGCGTAATGGACCACGGCCGCCGCGCCCGGCGGTATCTGGTGATTGTACAGTGTCACGAAGATGTCCTGTGCATTGCGCCGGTCGATGCGGTTGCCGTCGCGGTCCAGCAGGTAGGCATTCAGAAAGTAGGCCCAGGGGTCGACGTCACCCTCGGCGCCCAGTGCACCGGACCGGCCGATGACCCGGTCACCGCTGCGGATGGTCACGTCCAGCCAGAGTTCGTTGGAATCGGAAGTGCCCTGGGTCAGCGCGTGCCCCATGCCCAGTGTGCGCACCACCGTCTCGACCAGGTAACTGCGACCCGGCTGCAGCACGGGCTGCTGCGGGCGCAGCGGCGCATGCAGCGCACCGTCGACGGCCGCGTCTTCGCGGATGCCGAATATATCCACCCGGGCTGCCTTCGACAGCATGTCCCGCCGCGCCCGGTTGTCCGTTTCGGGCCGCCCCAGCATCAGCGGCACCGCGGTATTGCCCGCCGCAAAACGGTGGTCGTGCACCATGCGTACACCCTTGCCGTCGAAATCGCGCGCGGCAGGGTCGTCGGAGGCGGTCAGCGGCATATGGCACTCGGCACAGCGCTCTTTTGCCCTGGGCGGGTAATAGAAACTGTCCACCCGGTGACCCGAGACACCACTCAACAGAAAGCTGTCATAGTGATCCTGCCCGCGCAGCCAGCGATAGTGGTTCAGCGCATAGGGCAGGTGCACCTTGTGGCAGGTGGAACAGAATTCCGCGCTCCTGTGCAGGGGTTTCAACAGAGTCTTCTTGTGCAGCGCGGGCTTGGCCCTTATCAGCTGGCGATTGACCGCGCGCAACAGCGGGTTGTCGCTGAACGCGAACGGGTAGCGCAGCGGGTCGATCAGCGTGTAGTCGGAGTTGCCGCGCGGACTGTTGATATGCGTGATGGCGTGACAGGTAAGGCAGGTGATGCCCGCCTGCGCAGCCGGATCTTTGTCGGGGTCGTAGTTCACCTCGCTGAAACGGCCCGACATCAGCGGCACCGGGTCGTGGCAACCGGCGCAAAACTGCGAGGCCCGCACGTCGCCGTCGCGCTTGAGTACCACCTGGCGTGCCTCGTCGACGCTCAGGCGGTAAACGGGGTTGTTGAACGAGCTCATGCGGTGCACCGCACCCTCGGCCTGGCGCAGGATGTCCGGGTGGCATTCCCCGCAGGTCTGATCGGTGGCGAGGTGCTCGGCCGGAATCCGCTGCCCGGCAACGTTCTGGACCAGCGTGGGCAGAAACGGCCGGGTCAGCTGCGGCGCAGGCGGCTGTAACCACAGGTGCAACCCCAGGGCCGCTGCGGCGAAGACACCGGCCGCCGCGGCCCACCAGGCGCCGCTTCTCCAGTGCAGGCGCGGACCCGCGAGGCGGTGCAGAACAAACAACCACATAAGCCCCAGCGGGGACAGCAGGTGCACCCAGTAGGCCGGCTCCCGCACCCGCGGGTCGTCGATTTCGAAGAATCCGAAGCGGGTCAGCAAAATACCCGAGACAAACAGCACGATGACGGTAGCGTAGAGCGCCAGCCCCGCCCGCACGGCGTAGCGGTTGTCGCGCCCCCAGGCGCGGCGCATGTGCAGGGCACCGAACAGCAATGCGGGCACCAGCAGCAGCAACCCCAGGCCGAGATGCGCGAGGAACATCAGCAGGTAAAAATAGTTCTCGTAGTTCCGGGAGCCGAGCTGGCCGGCCACATCGATAACAACCAGATACAGGGAATTGACTGCCAGCAGCCCGAACAGCGCGAGCGCAAAGACCAGCAGACGCCGCAGACCCGGACTGACGACCGGGGGCACACCTGTTTGCGGGCTGTGTTTGGAGATCGCTCGAGCTGCCATGAATTTCTGGTATTTTTTCCCGGTAAATCTATGCCCGGACAATTCTAACGCGGACAACAGTGCTGGTGGAATTCTATCAGCGGATTGCTTGATGTCGCGCAACTGCGTGCCAGGCCAGGCGGCCCTGCCTGCGACGAACAGGCACGGGAGTATTCCTAATGCAAGCCTGATCGCGACCCTGCTGCGCCCCACGCTGGCAACATCACCCGCAACTCAGCACCCGGCTCGGCAATATGAGTCGCTGAACTATATTAATTTCTTGTTAAAACCGCCGGAGCACGACATCGGCTTGATGTGTCCAGGCGTACCCCGGCGCCTTGCCAGCAAGCACAGAGGCTGTGCACGGGGCAGCGTTGAAGTCCGCTGCCCCGTCTGCCCCGTATGTGCTCCCGAAGAACCCCTTCCTAGTGCGGCCGCTCCGGCGTCATGACATGCGCGGAGCTTCTCACCAGGGCCTGACGTTGTTCCTCTGAGAGCATCTCCTCGGCCCGGTTTGCAGCGTCCATATTGGCGAACATCAGATGTCCCCTGAGGTCACCCAGACGTTGACTCACCATGGTTTGTTCACGAGAGACCGCTTGCAGCTTCGATGATGCCGCAGCGATCTTTTTCAGGAGTTCCTGCTGACGGCGGTTCAGATCCGCCCGAACCGCGTCCAGCGTTGCCCGCTGCTCATCGGTCAGATCCAGACGCCCAACGGCATCGAGCATGGCCATGGCGGGCCCCCCTGCCGCAGGACCACCTGTCTTGGCTGCACCAGCAGCCCGGGATCCCTCGATCAAAGCCGGAGCAGGCATCTGGCCGGTGCCGACCTGGGGAGCACCCATCATGCCGGGAGCATCCATCTGACCGGGCCCGCCCATCTCGGTCGGACCACCCTGGGGGCCGGCCATCATGCCAGGACCACCCGTCTGCCCCGGACTACCCTGGGGACCGCCCATCATACCCGGACCGCCCATCTGTCCCGGACCGCCCTGGGGACCGCCCATCATGCCCGGACCGCCCATCTGCCCCGGACCACCCTGGGGACCGCCCATCATACCCGGAC
>JASFNS010000161.1:0-5479 GCA_050116915.1 Thiogranum sp.
CGGCCTTGGCCAGGGTCTCGAGCCAGTCGGCGATTTCGTCGAAATTCTCGTCGCGCGCCGTCTTGGCCATGCCCGGGTACATGTCGGTGTACTCGTGGGTCTCACCGGCAATGGCCGCCTTGAGGTTATCCGACGTGCCACCGATCGGCAGCCCTGTAGCGGGGTCGCCGACAGCTTCGAGGTATTCGAGGTGGCCGTGGGCGTGGCCGGTTTCACCTTCCGCAGTGGAGCGGAATACGGCAGCGACGTCGTTGTAGCCTTCAACATCGGCCTTACCGGCGAAATACAGGTAGCGGCGGTTGGCCTGGGATTCCCCGGCAAACGCGGCTTTCAGGTTGTCTTCGGTTTTGCTGCCTTTCAAATCCATGGTTATGACCTCCAGAATCGATCGAGTAACGGGCCTTTGCCCGAGGTTTTAGACTGAGTCTAAACTTGAAACTGAAATCTAGCTCAGGCCGGACGGCCTGTCAATCGCCGGTTTACCGGCACCCGGCCGGCGCCCTGCGTATCTCAGGCGCAGCGTGCGCCGGGCCGGTCGGGCATCGTCTTGAGCGCCTGGTGGTCGGCGGCAAACCGCTTGTCCGCGCCCAGCCCCTGCGCAGCCGCAGCCAGCATCTTGCCGACCCAGGCCGGCAACGCCGGGTTGAGCCGGTAGTAGACCCACTGGCCGCGACGCTCGTCGAGCACCAGCCCAACTTCCTTCAAAAGGGCCAGGTGACGGGAGATCTTCGGCTGAACTTCACCCAGCGCGTGGGTCAGCTCGCACACGCACAGCTCGCCTTCCAGGGTCAGCAGGCGCAGGATGCGCAGTCGCGTCAGGTCGGCGAGGGCCTTGAAGTAAGATTCGGGTTCCATAACAGAAGTCGCGCGGCAACCGCAGGGCCCGATGGTAGTCCCGGGCGACGCGTTGATGCAACACGCGTTGACCCTTCCGCGGCGGGCGGGTAACGTTAGGCCCGGTCAAAAAACACCCCGGACGTTGATCCCTTGGCAAAACGCAGCACCAAAACACCGGATTTCGAAGCCGCGCTGGCGGAACTCGAGGCCCTGGTCGAAAAGATGGAACAGGGCGAACTCAGCCTGGACGACTCACTGAAGCACTTCGAGCGCGGTGTGCAGCTGACGCGTTCCTGTCAGCAGGCACTGAAAGACGCCGAACAGAAAGTCCAGGTTCTGCTGGAAAAGGACGGACAGACCTCGCTCGAGCCCTTCGAAAACGATGAACCCACCTGAACTGGCGGACTTCGCCGGCACCTGCAAGGTGCGCGTGGAAGCCGCTCTGGACCATTTCCTGCCCGCCGGGGATCTGCTGCCGCAGAGCCTGCACGAAGCCATGCGCTACGCCGCGCTGGAAGGCGGCAAGCGGGTGCGTCCGTTGCTGGTGTACGCGGCCGGGCAGGCACTGGACGCCGATCCGCAGGCGCTGGATGTGGTCGCCGCCGCCGTCGAGTGCATCCACGCCTATTCCCTGGTGCACGACGACCTGCCCGCCATGGACAACGACGACCTGCGCCGCGGTCGGCCCACCTGCCACCGCGCCTTCGGCGAAGCCGCGGCGATCCTCGCCGGCGACGCCCTGCAGGCCCAGGCGTTTTATCTGCTGACGCATGCCGATATGCCGGGGGTTGACGCACAGACGCGCCTGCAGATGATCGAAATCCTGGCGCTGGCGGCGGGCTCACGCGGTATGGTCGGCGGTCAGGCCATCGATCTCGCCGCGGTGGGCAAACAGCTGGACATGGCCGAGCTGGAAGACATGCACATCCACAAGACCGGCGCCCTGATCCGCGCCGCCGTGCTGCTCGGTGCCCTGTGCGCCGACGATCTGGACGACGACCGGCGCCAGGCGCTGGACCACTATGGCAAGTGCATTGGCCTGGCGTTCCAGGTGCAGGACGATATCCTCGATGTCACCGGCAGCACCGAAGAGCTCGGCAAGCAGGCCGGTGCCGACAAATCCCGCGAAAAACCCACCTACCCCGCCCTGCTGGGGCTCGACGGCGCCCGCGATCGCGCCCGCGAGCTGCACCAGGCCGCCACCGACAGCCTGGCCTGGTTCGGCCCCGAAGCCGACCCGTTGCGCTGGCTGTCCGCTTACATCGTCGCCCGCTCCAGCTGAGCGCCCGCGGCAAGCGGGCCGACCCGGAGGGCGTACGCTTGCCAGACAGGCGCCCAGCAAGGATAATTTGGGTCTTCCCGCAGCAGTAGTTTCCAATGACCACGAGCCTCGACCAGCCCCTGCTAAGCCTTATTGATTCGCCCGCAGACCTGCGTGCGCTCAAGGCGTCGGAACTGCCGCGGCTTGCCGACGAAGCGCGCCGCTTCCTGATCGAGACCGTGGCCACCACCGGCGGACACCTGGCCGCTAACCTCGGTACCGTCGAGTTGACGCTGGCGCTGCACTACGTCTTCAACACCCCGGAAGACCGGCTGGTGTGGGACGTCGGCCACCAGAGCTATCTGCACAAGATCATTACCGGTCGCCGCGAGCAGATGGGCAGCCTGAGGCAGAAAGGCGGGCTGGCCGGCTTTCCCAAGCGCGAGGAAAGCCCCTACGACAGTTTCGGCGTCGGCCACTCCAGCACCTCCATCAGCGCGGCCCTGGGCATGGCCATTGCGGCGGCCAGGAGCGGCAGCGAACGCCGCGTGGTCGCGGTGATCGGCGACGGCGCCATGACCGCGGGGCAGGCCTTCGAGGCGCTCAACCACGCCGGCACCCTGGATGCGAACCTGCTGGTGGTGCTCAACGACAATGACATGTCGATCTCGCCCAACGTCGGCGGACTGTCCAATTACCTGGCGCGGGTGCTGTCCGGGCGTACGTACTCGACGGTGCGCGAGGGCAGTAAAAAGGTACTCGCCGGCATGCCCACCGTCTGGGAGCTGGCGCGCCGCGCCGAAGAACACATGAAGGGCATGGTGATACCCGGCACCCTGTTCGAGGAGCTGGGCTTCAACTACATCGGCCCCATCGACGGCCACGATACCGACAGCCTGGTCAAAACGCTGAGCAACCTGCGCGCGCTCAGCGGGCCGCAGCTGCTGCACGTGGTGACCCGCAAGGGCAAGGGCTACCAGCCGGCGGAGGACAACCCGTGCAAATTCCACGGCGTCGGCCAGTTTGACCCCGATACCGGGCAGGGTGCGCCGGGCGGCGCGCCATCGAAGACCTATACGCAGGTCTTCAGCGACTGGGTGTGCGACATGGGCGAGGCCGACGAGCAGCTGGTCGCCATCACCCCGGCGATGCGCGAAGGCTCGGGCCTGGTTGAATTTTCGCAGCGTTTCCCCGGGCGTTATTTCGACGTCGGCATCGCCGAACAGCACAGCGTAACGCTGGCCGCGGGCATGGCCTGTGACGGGCTGAAGCCCGTGGTGGCGATCTACTCCACGTTCCTGCAACGCGCCTACGACCAGCTGATCCACGACGTCGCGCTGCAGAATCTGCCGGTGCTGTTCGCCATCGACCGTGGCGGCCTGGTGGGCAACGACGGGCCCACGCATTCCGGCAATTTCGACCTGAGCTACCTGCGCTGCATACCCAACATGACCATCATGACCCCCGCCGACGAAAACGAATGCCGGCAGATGCTGTCGACCGGGTTCGGGCTTGGCGGACCGGCGGCGGTGCGCTATCCGCGTGGCACCGGTCCCGGCGCCATGATCGGCGACGAGCTGGAAACACTGCCGGTGGGCAGGGCCGAGGTCTGCCGCGAAGGCCGCGACGTCGCACTGCTGGTGTTCGGCAGCCCGCTGCCGGAGGCCCTGCAGGCCGCCGAGCGCCTCGACGCCACCGT
The DNA here is from genome assembly GCA_050116915.1 of Thiogranum sp. Classification (GTDB taxonomy): domain Bacteria; phylum Pseudomonadota; class Gammaproteobacteria; order DSM-19610; family DSM-19610; genus Thiogranum. The sequence continues at coordinate 3,798 of JASFNS010000161.1, forward strand.
GGTCAACATGCGATTTGTCAAACCCCTGGACGAAGACTGCCTGCTCGAGATGGCGGCCCGCCACCGACTGCTCATCAGCATCGAGGATAACGCCGTGGCCGGTGGTGCCGGCAGCGCCGTGGCCGAGGCGCTGGCCGCCCACGGCGTCACCACCAGCCTGGCGATGCTGGGCATTCCCGATCGCTTTATCGAACACGCCAGCCGCGAACAGCAACTCGCGGAATGCGGCCTCGACGCCGAAGGCATATACCGGCGTGTTCGCAGGGAAATGGCGGCCGGAATTGCAACTCTGCGCGTCGTCGATTAATATTTGACTGTTTTAGTCAGGAATTAAAGTGGCCGCGCGTTACAATCTGAAAATTCTTACGGATTTTGCCTCCGCGCACACGCTGCGCGACTATCCGGGCGCCTGCGCACGCCTGCACGGCCACAACTGGAAGGTCGAAGCCGAAGTGGTCGCAACCCGGCTCGACAAGGTCGGCATGGGCGTGGATTTTAAAGTGATCAAGCAGGCGACAAGGGACATTGCCGGGCGGCTGGACCACCGCTACCTGAACGAACTGGAACCTTTTACCGAGATCAACCCGACGGCGGAGAACATTGCCGCCTATTTCTACAAAGAACTCTCGGCGCAGCTGAACAGCGAACACATCAGGGTGCACGCTGTCACACTCTGGGAGACCGAACGCGCCTGTGTGCGTTACGTTGAGGACGAGTCATGAGCAAACAACGAGCCACGGCATCCGCGTCGGTAACAACCAGCATCGCCGATGTGCAAAGCAGCGCCGATACCCGCCGCATTGCCATCGACAAGGTGGGCATCAAGGACATCCGCCACCCGGTGCGGGTCAAGGACCGCTCGGAGGGCGAACAGCACACCGTTGCAAACTTCAACATGTACGTGAACCTGCCGCACAACTTCAAAGGCACGCACATGTCGCGTTTCGTGGAAATCCTCAATCTGCACGAGCGCGAAATCAGCGTCGAATCCTTCAAGGTGATGCTCGGCGAAATGACCGAGCGCCTCGAAGCCGAGGCCGGTCACATAGAGATGAGCTTCCCTTACTTCGTCAACAAGACCGCACCGGTTTCCGGCGTGCAGAGCCTGCTGGACTACGAAGTTTCCTTTATCGGCGAGATCCGCGACAGCGAGCCGCAGATGAAGATCAAGGTCGTGGTGCCGGTGACCAGCCTGTGCCCGTGCTCGAAGAAGATCTCCGAGCGTGGCGCGCACAACCAGCGTTCGCACGTAACGGTCACCGCGACCACCCGCGACTTCATCTGGATCGAGGAGCTGATCGAAATGGTCGAGGCCCAGGCATCCAGCGAACTCTACGGCCTGCTCAAGCGCCCGGACGAAAAGTACGTCACCGAAAGAGCCTACGACAATCCCAAGTTTGTGGAGGACATGGTGCGCGACATCGCAGCCGCCCTGAACGCCGACGAGCGCATCAGCGCCTACGTGGTGGAATCGGAAAACTTCGAGTCCATACACAACCACTCGGCCTACGCGCTTATCGAGCGCAACAAGGAATCGGACCCGGCGAATAACACCTAGGCGCCACTAAAAGGCTTTACCTGAGTCGCCCCCTGATCACCGTGGATACGGGGGGAATAAAGCCCTCCCCTCGTCCCTTCCGCTTTGCGTCATAACCAGCGCTGCCTGTGCATACATATAGAAA
>JASFNS010000162.1:0-5473 GCA_050116915.1 Thiogranum sp.
TGGTGATGGATCTCAACCGACTTTATCGACAGACACCGGCCTTGCACCGCTATGAATTCGACTGGCAGGGTTTCGAGTGGATCGACTGCCACGACTCCGACAACTCGGTACTCAGCTTCATCCGGCAAGCCGATGACGAATTCGTGGTGATCGCGGTGAATCTGACACCGGTACCTCACCAGGGCTATCGCATCGGTGTTCCCCGTGCCGGGGAGTATCGCGAGATATTCAATTCAGACTCCGAGTACTACGCCGGAAGCAACATGGGTAACGGTGGCGCTCCCCTGACAGCCGAGGGCATTCCCTGGATGGACCGCCCCTTCTCTCTGGCGATCACTCTGCCGCCACTGGCGGGGATTGTGCTGCAGCTGAAGTAGCCTGTGAACGGCGCTTCCTCCGCGGTCTGGCCGGGCGTTCCCTACCCGCTGGGTGCCAGTTGGGACGGTGAAGGCGTGAACTTCACCCTGTTCTCCGAACACGCCGAGAAAGTGGAACTGTGCCTGTTCGATGCCCGGGGCCGACGGGAGATAGAGCGTATTAACATGCGCTGGCAGACCGACCAGGTCTGGCACTGTTACATGCCGGAGGTGCGACCCGGGCAACTGTACGGTTTTCGTGTCCATGGTCCCTACGATCCCGAAAGCGGGCATCGCTTCAACCCCAACAAACTCTTGCTCGATCCCTATGCCAAGGACATCACAGGCACGTTGCACTGGAACGATGCCCTGTTCGGCTACACCATCGGACACAAGGCCGAAGACCTCAGCAGCGACAGGCGCAACAGCGCCCGCGGCGTACCCAAGTCCCGCGTTATCGACACAGCCTTTACCTGGGGTGATGACACCCTGCTGCGCACAGCCTGGCACGACACAGTCATTTACGAGTTGCACGTCAAGGGCTTCACCATGCGCAACCCGCAGGTGCCCCAACCCTATCGCGGCACCTACGCTGGGCTTGCCAGCGAACCGGCTATCGAGCACCTCAAACGGCTGGGCGCTACCGCCGTGGAACTGATGCCCGTTCACAGTTTCATCAGCGACCGGCACCTGGTGGAAAACGGGCTAAGAAATTACTGGGGTTACAACACCATCGGTTATTTTGCGCCGCACGCCGCTTACTCGGCCACTGGCGACATCAATGAATTCAAGACCATGGTCAAGCGCCTGCACTCCAACGGTATCGAAGTGATTCTGGACGTGGTGTACAACCACACCGCTGAAGGCAACCACATGGGGCCGACACTCTGCTTCCGCGGTATCGACAACGCCGCCTACTACCGGCTGGTGGCCGACAACCCCCGCTATTACATGGACTACACCGGCTGCGGAAATACCCTGAACGTCATGCACCCGCGGGTGCTGCAGCTGATCACCGACAGCCTGCGCTACTGGGTTCTGGAGATGCACGTCGATGGCTTTCGTTTCGACCTGGCCCCGGCGCTGGCGCGCGAAGCCCACGCAGTGGACCGCTTCGGCGCCTTCCTGGATATCATTCACCAGGACCCGGTGCTGTCACAGGTCAAACTCATCGCCGAACCCTGGGACCTCGGCGAAGGCGGCTACCAGGTCGGTAACTTTCCGGTGGGCTGGACGGAATGGAACAACCGCTATCGTGACAGCATGCGCGCCTACTGGAAAGGCGAAGGCAGCCTGATTGGCGAAATGGCCTACCGCATCACGGGTTCGAGCGACCTTTATGCGCAGAGCGGCCGGCGGCCCTACGCCAGCATCAATTTCGTTACCTGTCACGATGGTTTCACCCTGGAAGACCTGGTCAGCTACAACGACAAGCACAATAGCGAAAATCTCGAAGACAACTGGGACGGCGAGAGCAACAATCTGAGCTGGAACATGGGCCACGAGGGTCCCACACCGAAAAATCTGAACATCATCAATGCGCGCTCCCAGCAGAAGCGCAATTTTCTCACCACGCTGCTGCTGTCGCAGGGGGTTCCGATGCTGCTGGCGGGTGACGAAATGGGCCGCACCCAGAACGGTAACAACAACGCCTACTGCCAGGACAACGAAACAAGCTGGCTGGACTGGGAACTGGGAATCCACGATAAAGATCTGTTGGCGTTCGTGTGCCGGCTCATTCAACTGAGAAAGAACCATCCGGTGTTCCACCGCCGGCACTTCTTTCAGGGACGCCATATCATGGGCGCGAACGTCAAGGACATTTTCTGGCTCAGACCCGACGGCGAGGAAATGACCCTCAAGGAGTGGGACCAGCACCACGCGCGGTGTCTGGGTTTACTGATGCACGGTGACGCGATCGAGGAACACGACGAGCGCGGCCGCAGAATAGGCGATGACAGCTTTCTTCTCTGCCTGAACGCCGATTCCCGGAGCGTCGCGTTTCGCATGCCCAGACACGTGGGCATCGCCCGCTGGGGTGTGGAAATCGATACCTGTTTCGCCGACGGCGAACGCCCGGATCGCCGCACTTTCAATACCGGGGAAAACTATCCGTTACAGGCGCGCTCGACGGTTCTGCTGCGGCTTATGCGCAGCCCGCGATAACCCTCGCCGCCTTCGCGATCGCGACGGCCCGGCACCTGATCTGACAATTCGGCGGCCCTGAGAATATCCGGCGCCTTATGATCGGGGTCGAATAACATCATACCGGCCCCATCGGCATCGACTCGGACCACGCCGGCACTCAGACTGAAATCGCAGCGTTCGCAATCAGGAACATGGAAGATCAGTTTTACCACGTCATTTGCTTCAAGGTCGGTCGTTCGCATCTCTATAAAAACACCCTCGACGTCCATATTTCGGGCGATGTAGCGCCCGAGGAGTCGTTCTTGCTTGAAAACCTCAACGGTAAGATGCAGAGGCAAGCGAACCGAGTACCGGTGATCCATTCTGACTCTCCTGCTATGTGACCTGGGCCTGCAGCATTACGAATGCAGGACATCAAAACGAGCTATAACGGCTCCGCCTTTACAGGGGAAGTCAGCGTAGCCTGTTTCTATTACACAATTATGAATGGCGACTCTGGATCGTTAGTCGTCCACCGGAATACCGCTAGTGGTAACTTTATGGGTGGGAACTCGTTTCCCTCGCAGATCCTCCCGGCGTGGGTACTCCTGATTGTCGCGGAAATCGCCGGCAGCAAGCGCACGGAACCTGGGGGGTAGCGCTGTCCTGAGCGGCTGCCCGGTTTGATTGCCACACCTGGCAGCAATACCGATACCGACCGCCGCGGCTACCGCGGATACGAGCCCCACTGCTGTTAGCCAGTCCATAACCATTTCAATCTCCTTACGCAAAAACACTGTCATGGACTGATACAGCAACAAGAATGCCAATATTGAGTTCGCCGAACTGGCAAACCGTGGATAGCGCGAATTCACCTTGGTTCACAGTCACTAAGAGAGCATGCGCCCGGCGACTGATCCGGGACGCAACCAGCGCCGCTCCGGTCTGGATTGCACAAAACGCGTGTGCGGTGTCGGCATTTTGCGACGGCACAGGTCTACACGCGTCGATCGGGTGCAATACCTGCCGACGTTTCCTTCAGATTCTCGGGAGGACGGGATTATAAACAAGACGACAACATACTCCCCGGAGGTCCGGGACCGGACGGTGCGGCGGGTGGTCGTGCACCGGGCGGAACACGGCAGCGGGAGAACCTCGCCGGCACTCCCCTCGGTGCGCAAGAACACGGCAAATATGCATAGAGAAGAAGCGGACCGAACAATATTAGCTGGCAAGCCCTGTTGGAAGAACTTATGATTTCAGGCCGTGGTCAACCGAGTATTCGCCGGACGCGGCCGGAAGGCCGTAGGCGCTGCGATCATGGGACAATCCTGATGAAAAACAGTTTTCTTCTATTCTTGCTGCTTAGCCAAATTGTGCTCTCTGGATGTGCATCGACCCAGTCCGGTGAGAGCTATAGCCGTTCCGAAGTCCGAACAGTGCAGCAGGTTGAATACGGTGTTATCGAGCAACTGCGGCCTGTCAACATCGAAGGCACCAAAACCCCTATTGGTAGCGGCGCAGGTGCGGTAGCTGGCGGTATTGCCGGCAGCAGCATAGGGGGACATACAACCAGCAAGGTTATGGCTGTCATTGGCGCGGTAGCGGGTGGCGTGGCCGGTGCTGCAATTGAAGAGGGCGTCACTCGCGCCCACGGTGTGGAAATCACTATTAGAATGGCAGATGGCCGAACCATCGCCATCGTTCAGGCGCTATCACCCAATGAAAGATTCAGTGTCGGCGAGAGAGTGCGCGTGATATCCAGTGGTCAAAATACCCGCGTCGCTCATTAATGCCGAAGCCATCTATGAATGGGCTGGCAATCACCTGAAGGTCTGAAACGGGGTGCCGGCGCTCAGGTGATTGATACCATGACACGCGAGAAAATACAGATGTGTCCAAACGCCGCTGATTTACCACGCACGGTCAACCCGAACAGGGCTGGTCATCAGGCAATCGCGGCTTCCATGTTCACTGATTTACGCCAATAACTGTAAGAAAGGATTCGGAAAGCTCGCCACGCCCCGCCCTGTCAAGGATCTGTTCCGCGATAGTTGCGATTTCTGATAGCGGGCCGGTGAAAAGCACTATACCGAGTTGCAGCGTCGCCGGTAGATCCGCAATCCGGTTCTGAACGTTCGGATGTTCGGGGGCCAGGAATACCATACTGATTTCAGCCACTTCATCCGGGATCCTCTCGCACCCACCTCCGGGCGCGACGAATTCGAAAAGCTCCTCCGGACTATGCAACGCGACGCTTTCCTCATCACACTCCAGGTCTTGATCCTTTGCATGGAATTCAACAGTAAGAATTGGCCTCATATGCAATTTCGCTCCTTAAACCATTTCGTGCCTATGCCCCATCCCAAGGCAATGCTTTCAGCTTCGCCATGAGGTCATCGTCCCACAAACAGATTGCGCTGCAAATACCCTTACACTCGGGCGAATGCCTCCAACGGGACGGCCTCTTTAGCGGGACCCCCGGTCCGCAATGTTTAGTCGCCTCCTCAATGGACCGCCTTCAATAGGCTTTCGCATGCATCCAACTTCTGCTGATCTTCCCCTGCCCTATCTACGCAGTCCTTGTATTCCCGCATCGTACGGGTCTTTTCCTCGTAGTATTGTGCCTCGGCCTTTTCTTTGCGCTGCTTGGGCTATGTCCCGCAGGCTGTCAATGACGCGGCTGTGCAGACGAGAAGAATGAGCTTTTTCATATCCACGGGATGTACCCTCCGGTTCGTTACAAATCAGAAGTGTCAAGAAGCATAAAGCATTCAACAAACAGTCTCTATTGGGACATTAGCAAATAGCAGCCGCCACGTCCGCACCCGCGACCTTGGCAGACCTCCGCAGGGTCTTATATGAACGACGGTTTACAGACGAAACCCGTCGTGTAACATTCAGCGACATGCTCTCAACGGCCTGACGTTCGCGACACAAGCCTCGCTCCGGCGGGGCGCTTCCTCTTGCCGGCGCCGAAAAGAAAGCGG
>JASFNS010000163.1:0-5457 GCA_050116915.1 Thiogranum sp.
CGACCTGCTACGCCGGCAGATTTTGCTGGATGTCGAACAGGCGCGCCGGTATTTCAGCGAGTGAGTGTGAGTGACTAATTACAAAGACACCTTGAACCTTCCCCAGACGCCGTTTCCCATGAAGGCGAACCTCGCCAATCGCGAACCGGAAATCCTGACGTACTGGGACGAAGTTGGCTTGTACGCCAAATTGCGCGACCTCGGGCACGGGCGGCCGAAGTTTGTCCTGCATGACGGACCGCCCTACGCCAACGGCGACATCCATATCGGTCATGCGGTCAACAAGATCCTCAAGGATATTATCGTCAAGAGCAAAACGCTCAGCGGCTTCGACGCACCGTATGTCCCCGGCTGGGATTGCCATGGCCTGCCCATCGAGCTCAATGTCGAAAAGAAAGTCGGCAAGGTCGGTCAGAAAGTTGATGCACCCGCGTTCCGCGAAAAGTGCCGCGACTATGCGCGCAAACAGGTCGATGGCCAGCGCAAGGATTTTATCCGTCTCGGGGTGGTCGGTGACTGGGCACATCCCTACCTGACCATGGACTACCGCTTCGAGGCGGACATTGTCCGGTCGCTGGGCCGGATTGTCGCCAACGGTCATCTGCACAAAGGCTACAAGCCGGTGCACTGGTGCACCGACTGCGGTTCCGCGCTGGCCGAGGCCGAGGTCGAATACGAAGACAAGGTTTCGCCGGCCATCGATGTCCGGTTCCGGGTGCAGGACGATGAAAGCCTGTTGGCGCGCTGCCACCATACCGAGGCACACAAGGGAGAAGGTCCGATCTCCGTGGTGATCTGGACCACCACCCCCTGGACCCTGCCCGCCAACCGCGCCGTTGCGCTGAACCCGCAACTCGACTACGCACTGGTGCAGGCCGATGTAGGGCAGGGTCAGGAGCGCCTGTTGCTGGCCGAGGCGCTGTTAAAGGACACCATGCTGCGCTACGGTTGTGAACAGTACCAGGTGGTGGCCTATTGCAAGGGCGAGGCGCTCGAGCACCTGAAACTCGCGCATCCGTTCTACGAACGAGAAGTACCGGTAATACTCGGCGACCACGTGACCACCGAAGCCGGCACCGGCGCGGTACACACGGCGCCCGGTCATGGCCAGGACGACTACGTGGTCGGCCAGCGCTACAACATCCCGGTGGACAATCCGGTTGCGGCCAACGGCGTGTTCGTGGAGGGCACGCCGTTGTTTGCCGGCAAGCACGTGCTGTCGGCCAACGACGACGTACTTGAAGTGCTCAGGGCACGCGGTGCGCTTGTGCACAGCGAAGCGCTCCGGCACAGCTACCCGCACTGCTGGCGGCACAAGACACCGATTATTTTCCGCGCCACACCGCAGTGGTTCATCAGCATGGAACAGCGGGGGCTGCGCGAGGCCGCCCTGCAGGCGATCCGCGGCGTGCAGTGGCTGCCGGAGTGGGGGCAGGCGCGTATCGAGGGTATGGTGGCCGGGCGCCCGGACTGGTGCATATCGCGTCAGCGTACCTGGGGTACGCCGATCACGCTGTTCGTTGATCGACAGAGCGGTGAACTGCACCCGGATACGGCAAGGCTGATCGAGGAGGTGGCGCTGCGTATCGAGCGGCATGGTATCGACGCCTGGTTCGAACTGGAACCGCAGGCATTGCTCGCCGAGGACGCCGGGCGCTACGAGAAGGTTACCGATACACTGGACGTCTGGTTCGATTCAGGCACCACGCACCAGTGCGTGCTGGAACGCCGCGAATCACTGGGGTTCCCGGCAGACCTGTATCTCGAGGGCTCCGACCAGCACCGCGGCTGGTTCCAGTCTTCGCTGCTCACGTCCATGGCGATGCGCGGGACCGCGCCATACCGCCAGGTGTTGACGCACGGTTTTACCGTTGACGCCAAAGGGCAGAAAATGTCCAAGTCGAAAGGCAACGTCATCGCGCCGCAGAAGGTGGTGAACAGCCTGGGGGCCGATGTTCTGCGTCTGTGGGTGGCGTCAACCGACTACCGTAACGAGATGACGGTGTCCGACGATATCCTCAAACGCGCCTCCGACGCCTACCGGCGTATGCGCAACACGGCGCGTTTCCTGCTGGCCAACATGGTGGGCTTCGATCCAGTCGAACACGCGCTGGCGCCCGAAGAGATGATCATGCTCGATCGCTGGGTGGTGGCGCGGGCGGCCCGTTTGCAGGCCGACGTGCTCAAGGCCTACACGGCTTACGAGTTTCATCACATCTACCAGAAGGTGCATAACTTCTGCGCCAATGACCTCGGCGGCTTCTACCTGGACGTGATCAAGGACCGCCAGTACACCACCCGGGCCGACAGTATCGCACGTCGCTCGACGCAGACCGCCATGTACTTCATCGCCGAAGCGCTGGTGCGGTGGCTGGCGCCGATTCTGAGTTTCACCGCAGAGGAAATCTGGCGCAATCTGCCGGGTGAACGCGCGGAGTCGGTGTTCCTGGAAACCTGGTTCGAGCTGCCGGACATGTTTCTGCCCGGCGAGCAGGCGAGCGAACGCTTCGGCCTCGATTACTGGGATGAGGTCCTCGCGGTACGCGATGCGGTCAAGAAAGAGGCGGAGAAAATTCGCGTCGCCGGTGAGATCGGTTCCTCCCTGGATGCGGAGGTCGACCTGTACTGTGACGACGCCTGGCTGGAAAAACTCGCACGGCTCGAAGATGAACTGCGCTTCGTGCTGATCACTTCCTATGCGCGCATACATCCGGCCAGCGAGCAGCCGGCTGATGCGGTCAGTGTCGAACTCGACGGTGCGCGTCTCGGTATCAGCATAAAGCCGTCGGCGCACAATAAATGTGTACGCTGCTGGCACCATCGTGCAGACGTCGGTGCAAACCCGGATCACCCCGAGCTTTGCGGACGTTGCGTGGATAACGTCGACGGTCCCGGCGAACTGCGGACCTACGCCTAGGACCTGACTGTACATTGGATAAACATTCTTTAGCGATGGCGAAGTGGCTGGGTGTTTCGGTCGTGGTGATCGTGCTCGACCAGCTCACCAAGCACCTGGCCGAGGCCAGACTCACCTATGCCGAGCCGCTGGCTGTGTTGCCGTCGTTTAACCTGACGCTGGCATACAACCGGGGCGCTGCCTTCAGTTTTCTCGACGATGCCGGCGGCTGGCAGCGGTGGTTTTTTGTGTCGGTATCCGCGCTGGCCTCGGTCGCGCTGGTGTTCTGGTTGCGCAGGCTGAAACCGCGCCAGTGGCCATTGGCGCTCGCCCTGTCGCTGGTCCTGGGCGGGGCGGTGGGCAACCTCATCGACCGGCTGTGGCTGGGACACGTGGTCGACTTCATACAGCTGTATTACCGCAACTTCTACTGGCCGGCGTTCAATATCGCCGATTCAGCCATCACCGCGGGTGCGGTGCTGCTGGTCTGGGACGCCCTGTTCGCCCGCCACAGGGAAGACTAGCGTGCAGATTACCATCGGTTCGCGGGTGACCATGCATTTCTCTCTCAAGCTTGCCGACGGCATGCCGGTGGAGAGCAGCTACGATGATGAGCCGATCACTTTCGTCGTGGGAGACGGCACCCTGGACAAGGGGCTGGAGCTGGCGCTCATCGGGCTGCGGCCGGATGACAGGCAGGTGTTGACACTGATGCCGGGACAGGCGTTCGGTCAGCGTGACGCCGCGGCTGTGCAGATGCTGCCGAGGACGGAGTTTCCGGCGGACATGCTCCTCGCGCCGGGCCAGATCATTGGCTTCACCGGCCAAAACGGCGAAGAACTCGCGGGCGCCGTGCTGGAAGTCGGGCAGGACCAGGTCAAAGTCGACTTCAATCACCCGCTTGCCGGCCGCGAGATCGAGTTCGATGTGCATATACTGGCGGTGGAAAACCCCTTGCAGGGCCAGGGCTGAATCACCCGGCCCGCGGCTATAATGGCCCAGTCAGCTTAGCGAGCAGCAGCCTATGGAAGTATTACTCGCCAACCCTCGCGGTTTCTGTGCCGGCGTCGATCGGGCGATAGAGATCGTCGATCGTGCACTGGAGATTTTCGGTGCACCCATCTATGTGCGCCACGAGGTTGTGCACAACCGCTACGTGGTAAACAATCTGCGAGACAAAGGCGCCGTGTTCGTCGATGAGCTGGACGACGTTCCCGACGGCCAGACAGTGATTTTCAGCGCGCATGGCGTCTCACAGGCAGTCAGAAAGGAGGCTGAACGCCGCGGCCTGAAAGTGTTCGATGCAACCTGTCCCCTGGTCACCAAGGTTCACCTGGAGGTGGCGCGCTTCAGTCAGCAGGGGCGCGAGTGTGTGCTTATCGGCCACCAGGGTCACCCCGAAGTCGAGGGGACCATGGGGCAGTACGACGAAGCCGCCGGTGGTCATATGTACCTGGTGGAGAACGTTGAGGATGTCCAGCGCCTGCACGTGCAGCGCCCGCAAGGGCTGAGCTTTGTCACCCAGACGACCCTGTCGGTAGACGACACCTCGCGCGTCATCGACGCACTGCGGGCGCGCTTTCCGGATATCGAGGGGCCGAGGAAGAACGACATCTGTTACGCCACCCAGAACCGCCAGGATGCCGTGCGCGAACTGGCGAGGAACAGCGACGTGGTGCTGGTGGTGGGGTCGCCCAACAGTTCGAATTCCAACCGCCTGCGCGAGCTGGCCGAGCAGCAGGGGGTGGATGCCTACCTGCTCGATGATCCGGGGCAGATCGAGCCGGGCTGGTTACAGGACAAGACCTGTGTCGGCGTGACGGCAGGCGCGTCGGCACCCGAGGTGCTGGTTCAGCGGGTGATCGACCGCCTGCGGGTATGGGGCGCGGCCGGCATCCGCGAGCAGACCGGCCGCGCAGAAACGATTACGTTCGCCTTACCCAAAGAGCTGCGGATTACCAGCAATCCTGGGGGGTAAGCCCGGCTGCGGCTCCCTGTATACCCTGGACGCCCAGGTTCGTCAGCGTCAGCGTGCCGCACTTGTCGGCTTGCTGCGCCCCGATCGGGGCAGCGCTGATGGTGAACGTCGGCCCGCCATTCAGCACGGCGAAGTTGTAAAGCGGCGTGCCACCGTCGATCGGGCAGGTTGCGTTGAAGCCTGGCGGCAGTGCCCCGGCGGCGGGATACGCGCCGTTAAGGGTGAACGTGCGTTCCATGGCGTTGGCGAGCAGCTGCAATTCCCCGGCGCAGTCGGCGCGCCGCGATTTGCGCACGTACTCCTGGTAGGACGGGAATGCGATTGCGGCGAGTATGCCCAGGATCGCCATTACGACCATCAATTCGATTAACGTGAAGCCTCGTTGCCTTGCTGGTTTCATTGCTGTTCCTTCCCTATTGTCTACTATTCGAGCCGCTACGCTTGCGGCTCAATTGTCGTCCGTGGCGACCTTGCCGAGGTCGAAGTTATCCGGAAAGATGCGTATCTCATAGAGATATTGACCGGACGACCCGTCGGATGCGCCACCACGGTAATGGTTGGCCGCCACTTTACTGCCCTCGCG
>JASFNS010000164.1:0-5432 GCA_050116915.1 Thiogranum sp.
CCGCACAATTTCTTTGTCTATGTCTATATCAACGGTTTCCTCGCCGCCGGCCTGTCCATCCTGGCGGTCAGCGCGCTCGGCGCACTGGTGATGTGGCTGGTGGACCCCGGCAGCAGTCAGTGGCTGGCTTACCAGTACCTGCCATTTCTGCCCCTGGTGTTTTTCTCCGAAGCCATCGTCAACGGTATGATAATGACCGCCATGGTGGCGTTGCGCCCCGGCTGGGTGGCAAGTTTTGATGACAACCTTTATATCAACAACAAGTAAATACCGGCCGCATGCGGTTTGCCTGCGCGGTTGAATACGACGGCGCCGGTTTTTCCGGCTGGCAGCGCCAGGATCACGCACGCTCGGTCCAGGCCGCGGTGGAGCAGGCCTTGTCGTTTGTTGCCGATCATCGGGTGCGGGTGAGTTGCGCGGGGCGCACCGATGCCGGCGTGCACGCGACCTGGCAGGTGATTCACTTCGATACCGAGGCACGGCGCAGTCAACGCTCCTGGTTGCTGGGCGCCAACGCCAATCTGCCCGGTGCCGTACGTCTGCTGCAGGTAACACCGGTGGATGAGGGTTTCCACGCGCGCTTTTCCGCGCAGGCGCGCAGCTACCGCTATGTGATTCTGAATCGTGCTGTGCCGAGTGCGCTGCTGCGTCACCGGGTCGCGTGGCAGCACCGACCGCTGGATGCCGTGGGCATGCAGCAGGCGGCCCGCTACCTGATCGGTGAACACGACTTCAGCTCGTTCCGCGCCGTGGCCTGCCAGGCGAAGAGCCCGGTGCGCACGATACACCGGCTGCAGCTCGCGCGCTGCGGCGATATGATTTACCTGGACATCGAGGCCAACGCCTTTTTGCATCACATGGTGCGCAATATCGCGGGGGTGTTGATGAGCGTGGGCAGCGGCGATCGGCCTGCTGACTGGGTCGACGAAGTACTGCAGCACCGCGACCGCGCGCGGGGCGGGGTTACCGCGCCCGCCGGCGGTCTTTACCTGGTAGGCGTCAGCTATCCCCCCGGCTACCCTTTGGCACCTGGCGGGGTTGTTCCGGTCTATGGCTAAGGTGCTGACTTGTGGTGAAATTTCCGCGTCGAGCCGGATTCTGCTAGGATAGCGGTTTCAGGTTGCCAGGCTGGCGGAGCACCATGCGTACCCGGGTGAAAATCTGCGGCATTACCCGCGTCGAGGATGCCCTGGTGGCGGCCCGGGCGGGCGCCGACGCCATCGGGCTGGTGTTCTACCCGGCCAGTCCGCGCCACGTGGATGTGGAGCAGGCCCGGACGCTGTGTCGGGCATTGCCGCCCTTTGTCAGTATCGTGGGTCTGTTCGTGAACCCTTCGCGGGAGGAAGTCGAGGCGATCACGGCGGCAGTACCCGTGGATCTGCTGCAGTTCCACGGGCATGAACCGGCTGACTGTTGCACGGGCTTTGCCCGTCCGTACATCAAGGCTATCGCCATGCAGGCCGGTGTTGATCCGGTGGCGGTGATGGCGGAACATCCGCACGCCAGCGGGTTTCTGCTCGACACCTACCAGCCTGAAACCCACGGCGGCGGCGGCGTGGCATTCGACTGGAGCCAGGTGCCGGCGCGCTGTGACCGGCCGCTGGTTCTGGCCGGCGGACTGACGCCGGAAAACGTCGCCGGCGCGATCCAGCAGCTGCGACCGTTCGCCGTCGATGTCAGCAGTGGTGTGGAGCAGCATAAGGGCATAAAGTCCGAAGTGAAGATAGAAGCATTCATGCGAGGTGTGGAACGTGGTGACGCAAGCCGGACGCGCAGCTGAGTCTGTGGCGCTGACCGATCTGCCGGATGCCGAGGGGCACTTCGGCCCTTACGGCGGCCGATTTGTCGCGGAAACCCTCATGGGCCCGCTGGAGGAACTGCGCCTTGCGTATCAAAAGTACGTCAAGGACCCGGAATTCCAGGCCGAACTGGACAATGACCTGGCGCAGTTCGTGGGGCGGCCTTCGCCCCTGTATCACGCCGAGCGCTGGAGCAGGGAGCTGGGCGGCGCCCAGATCTACCTGAAGCGCGAGGACCTCAATCACACCGGTGCCCACAAGATAAACAACACGGTCGGACAGGCGATGCTCGCCCGGCGTATGGGTAAGCGGCGCGTCATCGCCGAGACCGGCGCGGGGCAGCATGGCGTGGCGACCGCCACCGTGGCGGCGCGCTATGGCATGCAGTGCGTCGTTTACATGGGTGCCGAAGATATCAAGCGTCAGGCCATCAATGTCTACCGCATGCGTCTGCTGGGTGCCGAAGTCGTGTCCGTCGAGTCCGGTTCAAAAACGCTCAAGGACGCGTTGAACGAGGCGATGCGCGACTGGGTTACCAATGTCGACGACACCTTCTACATCATCGGCACTGTCGCCGGTCCACATCCCTATCCGGCCATGGTGCGCGATTTTCAGGCGGTTATCGGACGAGAGGCCCGCGCCCAGATCCTGGCGCAGGCCGGGCGTTTGCCCGACGCGCTGATCGCCTGCGTTGGCGGCGGGTCAAATGCCATCGGTCTGTTTCATCCTTTCCTGAATGACGACGCCGTTGCCATGTACGGTGTCGAAGGCGGCGGCGAAGGCATCGCCAGCGGTCATCATGCGGCGCCGCTGTGTGCGGGCAGGCCGGGCGTGTTGCATGGTAACCGCACCTACCTCATGGAAGATGATGATGGCCAGATCATCGAGACTCACTCGGTATCCGCGGGTCTGGATTATCCGGGTGTCGGTCCGGAACACGCCTGGCTCAAGGACACCGGCCGGGCGCAATATGTTGCCGCAACCGATGACGAGGCCCTGCAGGCTTTTCATGAACTGACTCGCACCGAGGGTATTATCCCGGCGCTCGAATCCAGCCACGCGCTGGCCTACACGCGCAAGCTGGCACCGACCATGGACAAGGATCAAATCCTGATCGTCAACTTGTCCGGCCGCGGCGACAAGGATATTCATACCGTGGCGACACTGGAAGGAATCCAGATATGAGCCGTATCGCCGGTCGATTCCAGGACTTGCGCAGCCGGGGCCGCACGGCGCTGATTCCCTACATTACCGCGGGTGACCCGCAGCCGACGGTCACTGTGCCATTGATGCACGCACTGGTCGAGGCAGGTGCCGATCTGCTGGAGCTGGGGGTACCGTTTTCCGATCCCATGGCCGACGGGCCGACCATCCAGGCAGCCTGTGAACGGGCCCTGGTGCACCACGTCGGTCTGCATGATGTCCTCGATATGGTACGCAGTTTTCGTGACCGTGATAACGATACGCCGGTGGTTCTCATGGGCTATCTCAATCCCGTCGAGGTGATGGGTTATGACAAATTTGCCGCCGCCGCGCTTGAGGCCGGTGTTGACGGCGTGCTGACCGTCGACTTGCCGCCGGAGGAGGGGCACGATCTCGTTGAAGCGCTTAAATCCCGACAGCTGGATCCGATTTTTCTCGCCGCGCCCACCAGCAGCGATCAGCGCATCCAGCAGATGTCGGCCAGCGGCGGTGGTTTCCTCTATTACGTGTCTTTCAAAGGCGTGACCGGTGCGAACCGTCTGGATGTGCAGGCGGTAAAGGACAAACTGGTGCAGATCCGCGCCAGCACCGAACTGCCGGTCGGCGTGGGCTTTGGTATCCGCGATGCCGAAACAGCGGCGCAGGTCGCCGCGTTTTCCGACGCCGTCGTGGTCGGCAGCGCGCTGGTGAACCGCATTGCGGCATTGGCCGATAAACCGGACGCCATCGTGGCCCAGGCGCCGCAGGTGATTGCCGATATGCGGGCCGCGATGGACGCCATGGATGCCAAGGGTTCCGTGGCCGCCGCCAACTGAACGGGAAGGTTGAATGAGCTGGTTTGAAAAACTGATGCCCTCGCGCATCAGAACAGAAAGCAAGGATAAACGCACGGTCCCGGAAGGCTTGTGGACGAAGTGCCCGGCCTGCGACGGCGTGCTCTACCGTACTGAACTGGAACGTAACCAGGATGTCTGCCCGAAGTGCGATCATCACATGCGCATCGGTGCGAGAAGACGCCTCGACCTGTTTCTCGATCCCGAACCACGCGAAGAGATCGGCGCCGAACTGCAGCCGGCGGATCCCTTGAAATTCAGGGACAGCAAGAAGTATGTCGATCGCATAAAGCAGGCGCAGAAAGCGACCGGCGAGACCGATGCCATGGTCGTCGTGCGCGGGCAGGTGGAAGGCGTTCCGCTGGTCGCCGCCGCTTTCGAGTTCAAGTACATGGGCGGTTCCATGGGTTCGGTGGTAGGCGAGCGTTTCGTGCGCGCCGTCAACGCCAGCCTCGACCACAATGTGCCGCTGGTGTGTTTTTCCGCCAGTGGCGGTGCGCGTATGCAGGAGGCTTTGTTGTCGCTGATGCAGATGGCCAAGACCAGCGCGGCGCTGGCACGGCTGTCGAAGGCCGGTGTGCCGTTTATCTCGGTGATGACCGACCCCACCATGGGCGGTGTTTCCGCCAGTCTGGCAATGCTTGGCGATATGAATATCGCAGAGCCGCACGCGCTGATCGGTTTCGCCGGTCCACGCGTGATCGAACAAACGGTGCGCGAGACCCTGCCGGAGGGTTTCCAGCGCAGCGAGTTTCTGCTGGAACACGGCGCCATTGACCTGATCGTCGACCGCCGCGAAATGCGCGAACGTATTGCGTCGCTGCTGTCCATACTGACACATCGTTCGCCGGCCCGGTAATTGTTGCGCCTGGCAACGGCCGGGGAGCTCCGATGGCTGCGACGCCGCGTTTTTCGTCATTGCAGGACTGGCTGGACTGGCAGGAGACCTTGCACCCGGCAGCCATCGACCTGGGGCTGGAGCGCGTCGGCCGGGTTGCCGACCGCCTGGCGTGCCGGATGCCGGCGCCCCTTGTCATCAGTGTTGCCGGCACCAATGGCAAAGGCTCCTGCGTGGCCATGCTGGAGGCCATTCTGCTGCGCGCCGGTTATCGCGTGGCGGCGTACACCTCGCCGCATCTGTACCGCTATAACGAACGCCTGCGTTTCGACGCCGAGCTTGTCAGCGATGCACAGCTCTGCGAGGCGTTCGCGCGTGTTGACGCCGCGCGCGCTGAACAAAGCCTGACTTACTTTGAGTTCGGCACCCTGGCTGCGCTGGACCTTATGTCACGCCGCAAACCGGATGTTGCGGTGCTGGAGGTTGGTCTCGGCGGCCGCCTCGACGCCGTTAACATCGTCGACGCCGACGTGGCGCTGATCACCAGTATCGGCATCGATCACACCGACTGGCTCGGCCCCGACCGCGACGCGATTGGCGGTGAGAAGGCCGGCATCATGCGCGCCGGCCGACCGGCGGTATGCGCTGATAGCGACCCACCGCATGGCCTGATCGAAGCTGCCGCGCGTTGCGGTGCCGACCTGGCGATAGCGGGCCGGGATTTTTCGGTCGCCGAGGCAGGCCGCTGCTGGCACTGGC
>JASFNS010000165.1:0-5410 GCA_050116915.1 Thiogranum sp.
TCACCCCACAGGTCGCCCAGGCCGTCGCCCCAGCCGTTGTTGCCCCAGCCGTTGTTCCAGGGACCACCGCCCCAAGGACCACCGCCCCACCAAGCCTGGGCGGACGTCATCGGCAGAGCAGTCGCACCTGCGAGCATTGCTGCAAGAACAGTTTTCTTAAAGTTGATCATCTCGGTAACCTCCGATTTGAGCTGAAAAACGTGGCACGGACCACCCGCACCACCAGTTGTTCCCCTGTTGGTTTGCCATTGCTACGAAAAACGAGGGGAACAACGTTCTTCGCAAGCACATCCGATTCAACTGAACGGATTCCACTTCCCATGTCATCTGTGTTCATGACACTGTTACCACACACCCGGCCAGCCGAGAGCGGGAACACTCCCGGGGTAGCCCGGCAAATAGCCGTAACCGGCACCGGGCACGCCATAGACTCCGGCCCCGCCGTAATAGCCGGGATAGGTGCCGGCATACGGATATGCCGGTGCAGCAAAGCTGCTGCCCCCCGGCTGGTCATACGGTGCAGCCGGGTAGTAGCGCTGTACCGGCTGCTGCGCGGGTCGCGGTGGCGCGCTGTGAGTCTCTTCCGACTCCAGCGGCCGATAACGCGAGCCTCCGGGCGGCAGCTGCGTGTACTGCGGCCGCTGCGGCTGCTGCTGCCCCCACTGCTGGTTGCCCGGTTGCCCGTAACCATAGGCAGGTTGCGTCTGCACAGACCAGGGGTTACTGCCATCTGCGGCCGGCTGCTGTTGCGTATAGCCGTAGCCTGGTTGCTGCTGTTGCGTATAGCCGTAGCCCGGTTGCTGCTGTTGCGTATAGCCGTAGCCCGGTTGCTGCTGTTGCGTATAGCCGTAGCCCGGTTGCTGCTGCGGCATGTAGCCGTAGCCCGGTTGTTGTGGTGCAGGCGTCTGCACAGGGGCCTGCTGTGGCGGCCGCTGCGACGCCGGAATCTGCACCACGACGCCCTGGCGAGGCATATCAGCGCCCTCGGTTTTACCCTGCTTTTCAGGCTCGTCATCACCACAGCCGCGTGCCATCAGTATCACCATTAACATCAGTACGCCGAGTCCGATGACGGCGTGACGCAGCTTCCAGAACCCGGCCGGTGGTGCACTGTTGGCCTGTGTACCCTGTGTCGTCATGCGCGTCGTTTCGGACCAATGCTAGCGGACCTGTTGCTGTTGCTGCTGCGCAGCGCCGCCTGCAGCCGGCGCCGGGTACTGCGGGTAGGCCCAACCGGGAGCGCCGTAACCGTAGGGGCGCGGCGGGTACGCATAACCATAGCCATACCCTGGACGCGGCGGGAACCCATAGCCGTAGCCAGGCGCCTGCGGGACAACAGCCTGGGGCGCCGGTTGCGCTGCGGGCTGCTGTGCCTGCGCCGGTTGCTGCGCCGCAGGGACCTGTGCGGACGGCGGCGTCAACGGCCGGTACTGCGGCCGGGCTTGCATCCGCTGTTGCTGGTCGGCCTGCATCTGCTGAATGCGTTGATCCTGTTCGGACTTCATCTGTTGCACACGTTCCTCACGCGCCGCCTGCTGCTCTTCCCAGCGCTTGGCCTGTTCGGCTTTCTGCTCTTCCCAGCGCTTGGCCTGCTCGGCTTTCCGCTGTTCCCAGTCCTTCTTCACGTCCTCGGGCACCTGCATGCGTTCGCCGGGGCCCGGTGCGGGCATGTCGGTCATGGGGTGCGGGGGTTCTGGTGCACCCTGGGTATGCATTTCATCCATGCGCTTCTGCATGTCGGCCACACGCTGCTGCATTTCGGCCTCACGCTGCTGGTAGTACTTCTCGAGTTCCTTGCGGTGCGCCTCCTGCTGGCTCATGAACTCCTCGCGAGTGAGCGAACCATGCCCGGGCTGGGATGAAAACTCACCAGGCATACCGGGCGGCACACCTCCCGACGAGCCTTCCAGGTCAGGATCGGGCCGAAAGCGCGGGGCAGCCCCCGGCGGAACCGGCTCGAAGGGCCCCGGGGGCGGCGGTACCGCACCCTGCGCCGTCTGGGGAGTCGCCGCACCCCGATCTGCCTGGGCCGACGCTGCTGTTGCTTCTCCAGCCTGCGCCGTCGGCACAAGCAGTAAGCCGGAAATCGAGGCTGCCAGCAGCGCCTGCCGCCAACCCGATACCGTTTCTGGATTTCGTTTGATAGTCACGTTATGTCCTCCGCGCTGAGCGCCTTTTCCTGTCCATCGCCGAAAGCTTCAATGAAACCCGGCCGTTGGACGATACGCTTGTTACAAGACTTCCCAATCTCACGCCCCACCAGGCGTCAGGTACTCTCCACCGACTCATCCGTCTTGCTGCCCATGGGCGCTTCCACCCCCTCCATCGTATGGCGGTGGAAACGCTTCTCGGCACTGATACAACCGAGCGGTATAACAATCATGGTGAACACCGTAGCGGCACTCATTCCAAACAGAATCGATACCGCCATGCCGTTAAATATCGGGTCGGTCAGAATCGCTCCGGCACCAACCATGGTTGTGAGTGATGTGATCAGGATCGGGCGCAAGCGGGTCTTGGCGGCCTCGACAGCCGCGTGACGGATATCTTTACCGTTCATTACCTCGATCTTGACGAACTCGACCAGCAGTATGGATACGCGCACGATGATGCCACCCAGTGCAATCATTCCGATCATGGATGTTGCAGTAAATTCTGCACCCATAATCCAGTGCCCGGGAATGATCCCGATCAACGTTAGTGGTATAGGCGCCATAATCAGACCAGCGAGCGCATAATCGCGGAATTCGACCACGATCAGCCCGTAGATCAACACCATGGCTGCCATAAACGCCAGGCCCATGTCGCGGAAAGTCTCATAGGTGACGGTCCACTCACCCGTCCACTCGTAGTCGGATTTCAAATCGTTGGCGGGCGGGCCGATCAGGTTCATCGGCATGCCTTCCATGATGACGCCGTCAGGGGTCCTGTACTGTTTCACCAGATCCTCGACACCCAGCATGCCGTAGATCGGGGCGCCCAGGCGGCCGGTCATCTCACCGGTCACGTACTCCACGCCCCGCAGGTCAACGTGATAAATGTAGGGATCTTCCGGACGCTTGACGAAGGTGCCCAGTTCGCCGAGCGGTATAGTCCCGCCAGCGCTGGTTGGAATGGGCAGATTGGCCAGCCTCGATACCTGTGAACGTATCGACAGCGGCGCCTGTACAACGATGTAGGTGGGCTCCAGCGGCGCGCCGCGCTTCACGTCACCCAGCTTGTAGTCACCCATCACCATGGCCAGGTTACGATTGATGACGTCAACGGTGACGCCCACGCGTGTCGCCTTCTCGCGATCGATATCGAACTGCCAGTAGTTGTACGGGTCAGCCATGTAGGTATCGACGTCCACCAGGCCATCGACCTGCTGGAACATCTTCTCCATCGCACGTGCAACCTCGCGGCGTGTCTCCGCGTCCGGTCCGTGCACCTCGGCAACCACTGTCTGCAGTACAGGCGGTCCCGGCGGCATTTCGACGACCTGAATACGTGCGCCGAGCTTGTGCGCAAGCGGCGTCAGAATGTCCCGCGCCACCACCGACAGCTGGTGACTGGTGCGTTCACGCTCATACTTATCGAGCAGCATGACCTGAATGTCGCCCATCCACGGCATCTGGCGCAGGTAATAATGGCGCACCAGGCCATTGAAGTTGAACGGCGACGCGGTGCCAACGTAGGTCTGTATCGCGGTCACTTCCGGAATTTCCGCGCGGATTTTCTCCCCCAGTTGCTGGATTACGTTGGCGGTCACCGGCAACGCGGTACCCTCCGGCATATTGACTACCACGTTGAATTCCGGCTTGTTATCGAACGGCAGCATTTTTACCGGGACTACCTTGAAGTAGAACAGGGTACAAACGCCGGCAGTCAGGGCAATGACACTGACCAGGAAAACGACCCCCAGCGAACGGTGGTTGATAAGGGGCCAGATAAGCGGTTCGTAAAACTTGCCGATGATAGCGTGGGTGCGTTTCTCGCGCGCCTCCGCCTTGCGAAATGCCTTGAAACTTGCCGGACGTACGCGCACCGCGAACCAGGGAGTAAAAATAAATGCCGCAACCAGTGAGAAAAACATCGCGGCGGAGCCCAGAACCGGGATGGGCCGCATGTAAGGCCCCATCAGTCCACTCACCCAACCCATGGGTAGCAGCGCCGAGATAATGGTCAGGGTTGCGAGTATGGTGGGGTTACCTACCTCGCGCACCGCATCGACGGCAATACCCACCGTGGTACGCCCCGCCGCCATCCAGCGACGAAAGATATTTTCAACGACCACCGTGGCGTCATCGACCAGGATACCGATGGAGAAGATCAGGGCGAACAGGCTGACGCGGTTGATACTGTAATTCAGCGCCCACGCGGCCCATACCGTAACCAGTATAACGATGGGAATAACGGTAATGACCACGAACGCCGAGCGCAAACCGAGACCGATAAGACACAGGACCGATACCGCGCCGGCGGCCTCGAACAGCGCCATCAGCAGATCGTTGACCTTGTCGTTGGCGGTCTTGCCATAGTCACGGGTGATACTCACACGGACATTGTCCGGAATCAGGGTGCCACGCAGCGTAGCAAGCTTGTCCAGGATCTCGTTCGCTACCGTGACACCGTTGGTGCCTTCCTTCTTCGCCAGCGCTATGGTCACCGCCGGCTCACCATCGGCCACCGGCTCGTCTTCAGGGGCCGCCTGGCCCGTGTAATAGTCGACGATATGCTTCGGATCTTCCGGACCGTGTGTAACCCTGGCCACGTCACGCACGTAGATAGGGATACCGCCACGTGTCGCCAGTACCAGGCGACTGATTTCGTCGGCCGTGCGCAAAAAGGACCCGGTATAAACCGAGAATGAGGTGTTACTGGACTCGGAGGAGCCGGCCTGCATCTTCTGATTGGCCGCGTTGATGGTCTGCGCCAGCTGATCGAGCGTCAGATCGAATCCCGCCAGCCGTTCGGGGTTGACCTCCACGCGCACCTGCTCGGCTCGTCCACCGACCACGAAACCCTGACCGGAGTCCGGAACTTCGCGCAAGGCCTGCAGGACGTCGACACCCAGCGTACGCAGCGCCGCATCGTCAACAGAACTCGAGGACAGGGTTATAGTGACTACCGGAACGTCGTTGATACCCTTGGGTTTGACCAGCGGCATGGATACACCCGGCGGTATCTTGTCCAGGTTCGACTGCAACTTGTCGTGCACCTTGACAATCGATGGTCCGAGTGGCTCGTTGACCTTGAAACGAACAATCACGATCGCCTGACCGCGCTGAGTCGTCGAATAGACGTGACGCACGCCCGGAATCTCGCTCATGATGCGTTCCAGCGGTTCAGTCACGAGGCTGGCGACCTGCTCGGCCGAGGCACCCGGGTACTTGACGAACACGTCGACCATCGGCACCGAGATCTCGGG
>JASFNS010000166.1:0-5397 GCA_050116915.1 Thiogranum sp.
TACCGCGCGCCTATCCTGGTATACCGCCCCAGATTCCGCACAAGGTAAACACCTACCTGCCCATTACAGTAGGTAACAATCAGTGTCTCGAGTGTCATGACAAGCCCAACCTGATCGGCAAAAAGGGCACCAATAAGAGTCCGATGTCGCGCGAACACTACGTCGACCTGCGCGGATCAGGTGACGAAATGCAAGGTGAGGTCGTCGGTGCCCGTTTCAACTGTACGCAATGCCATGTGCCGCAATCCGGGGCACCGGCACTGGTGGGCAATACGTTCCAGAGTGGCGAGTAGGCGAGGATGAATACCGAGGTGATGTGTTCATCTGGGCTTTTTGCTTATATTTCCATAGTCAACGACTAATTGAGTTGTGTATGGCGAATTACTGTTTACGCAGCTGCGGGCAGTTGATAAAGCCCAGGACAATGTGATTTCCACTGGAATTTTCGGATGTCAGCGAGGCGGAGTATGCGTTATCCGGACATCTCGGGTGGAGTGCTGGCGTCAAGCTCTGAGGTTCGAGTCCCTCCGGGCACGCCCTTGTTCTCAAGGCTTACATCTCAGTGTGGGCCTTTTACGTTTCCAGCATGGCGAAATCGTGAAGCGCCTTTAAAGCAAGTATTCTGTTATTTGCACTATATGCGCCTTGGCCCGCCTATTTGATGATGAAGCGCAGGTTGACGAGTTCATGTAAATCCAGGTGTGTCTTCTTCCGTGACTTGTCCCGGCAGACTGTGATGGAAAATTCATGCATGGCCTTGAGCACGTCGTGGCGGCTGATGATGCCCAGCAGGAGTTTGTCCTTGACTACCGGAAGATGCCGGTAGACGTGCTGGGTAAAGATGGTGGCCATGACGAAAATATCGCTCTCCGGCGAAGCGCACAGCGGAAATTTGTGCATCATCGACCGCACGTTGATGTCCGGATTGTTGTAGAAGAGTTCGTTGGAAAGATAGCCCAAGCAGTCCATCTCGGAGATCAGGCCGATCAGTTCGTTTCCGTCCTCGCGGCGTTCCACCACCGGCGCAAAAGGAATCTTCTTTTTCACCAGAAAGCCGATCGCCTCGTCCAGGCTCATGTCCGGGTGCACCGTATGCACGTCCCTGATCATCAAGTCCGCCACGCTCGGCGGCTTCAGTATCTCAGCCATCCTCTTGTACCTCCGCAATAGCCGCAATATGCACCGGGCGACCCGGTCCGTCATGCCCGAACACCGTCAGGAAAGAGCTGCCAGCGCCTTCAGAACATCCCTGCGGCTGATCTGCCCGACCAGCCGGCCGTCCATCATCACCGGGTAGCGGCGATAGCCATCCTCGATGAACATCATGGCCACGTCCACGATGTTGCGCTCCGCGTCCACCGTCTTGACATCCTCCTGCATGTATTCCGCCACGGTACCCGCTGCCTCGCTGTGGTAGCCCGCGTGCAGGGCAATGCGCATGCAATCCTTCTCGGACAGCAGTCCCACCAGATTTCCCTGCTGGTCCACCACCGGCGCCCCGGAGATGCGCTGTTCGACCAGCTGCCGGGCCGCGTCGAGGATGGACGTGGACGGTGACAGGGTCACCAGGTTCGCCGACATATAGTCCCTGACCATGTCCATTGCGTGTCCTCAGGCTTTTCCGCCCCTGCCGCGATGCTTGCATCGCCTTGCGCAGGGGCCATCGCAGGCGTTTTCCCCACGGCCGCAGCCGCCCTTGATGGGACCGCGACCGGCCAGTATGCCGATGGCCATGCCGCCGAATGCGATCAGCACGACAAGGGTGGTGAACAGGAATTCGATCACCGTCCGCCTACCCCGAAATCATCCAGCATGATGTTTTCCGCTTCGACGCCGAGTTCGTCGAGCATGTGGATGACTGCGGTATTCATCATGGGCGGTCCGCACAGGTAATACTCGCACTCCTCCGGTGCGGGGTGATCCTTCAGATAGTGTTCGTACAGAGACTGATGAATAAAACCGCGATAACCTTTCCAGTTATCCTCCGGCTTGGGGTCCGAGAGCGTTACGGACCAGCGAAAATTTTCATGTTCGTTCTGCAGGCGGTCGAACTCCTCGACATAGAACATTTCCCGGCGACTGCGGGCACCATACCAGAAGCTCATCGGGCGGGTGCTGCCGAGCCGTTTGAGCTGATCGAAGATGTGCGAACGCATGGGTGCCATGCCCGCACCACCGCCCACGAATACCATCTCCCGGTCGGTGTCCTTGGCAAAGAACTCTCCAAACGGCCCCGATACACGAACCCTGTCACCCGGTTTGAGCCCGAACAGGTAAGAGGACAGCACGCCGGGCGGTACCGTCGGCGATGCGCCAGGCGGGGGCGTGGCGATGCGCACGTTAAGCATGATGATGTCGTCTTCAGCCGGGTAGCTGGCCATGGAATAGGCGCGGACCGCCGGCTCTCTGGTGCCGGCGACGTACCGCCACAGCCCATACCGGTCCCACTGGTCCCGGAATTCCTCCTCGATATCGAAATCCGAATATTTCAGGGAATAGGGCGGGCACTCCACCTGCACGTAGCCGCCGGCACGGAAGTCGATGCGCTCACCCTGCGGCAGTTCGAAGACAAGTTCCTTGATGAATGTCGCCACGTTGCGGTTGGAGCGCACCGTGCAGTCCCAGCGCTTTACACCGAAGATCTCGCTGGCTACCTGCACCGACAGGTCGTGACGAACCGTCACCTGACAGGCAAGCCGTTCCCCGGCGGCGGCCTGCCGGGGCGTTATGTGGGTCGCCTCTGTGGGCAGAATTTTCTCATCGCTGCCCAGCACCTTCACCCGGCATTGGCCGCAGGTGCCACCGCCGCCGCAGGCGGTGGGAACGAACAAGCCTGCCCGTCCCAGGGCGTCGGCGAGTTTCACGCCCACCGATGTCCGGAAGGTCTTCACATCGTTCACGGTAATGAGCGCCTCTCCGCCAGGCTCGAGCCAGGCGCGGGCAAGCAGGATGATGGTGACCAGCGCGAGAACGACGGCCGTGAACATACCCACCCCGAGACCGATCTCGATCATCTCGTGTTTCCCGTCGTTTGCCGCGCAGCTGCCGATGCCGCCGGTGAGCGTCTTGTATTCACAGCTGCATTCCCGAAAAGGCCATGAAGCCCAGCGACATCAGTCCCGCCGTGATGAAGGTGATGCCCAGTCCCTGCAGGCCGTCGGGAACGTCGCTGTATTTCAGCTTCTCGCGAATCCCGGCCAGCACGGTGATGGCCAGAGCCCAGCCCAGGCCGCTGCCGAAACCGAACACCAGCGACTCGCCGAAAGCATATTCCCGCTCCACCATGAACAGGGAACCACCCAGAATGGCGCAGTTCACCGTGATGAGGGGGAGAAAGATCCCGAGCGCGTTATAGAGCCACGGGAAGAAACGGTCGAGGGCCATCTCCAGGATCTGCACCATGGCGGCGATGACGCCGATGTAGCTGATCAGGCCGAGAAAACGCAGATCCACATCCGGATAACCCAGCCACTCGAGCGCGCCGGGCTTGAGCAGAAAGTGATAGATAAGGTTGTTCACGGGTACTGTGATGGTCTGCACCAGCGTCACCGCCAGGCCGAGACCGATGGCCGTGTTGATCTTCTTGGAGATCGCCAGAAAGGTGCACATGCCCAGAAAAAAGCTAAGGGCCAGGTTCTCGACGAAGGTCGCCCGAATGAACAGGTTTACATACTCGCTCATCACAGGACCTCGGTGCGGTGCACCTGGCGGATGCGGTATTCGGGCTTCTCGACCTGTGCCGGTTTCCAGGTGCGCACCGCCCAGACCAGCAGCCCGATCAGGAAGAAAGCGGTGGGCGCGAGCAGCATCATGCCGTTGGCCTGGTACCAGCCTCCCTCCCTGGTGAGCAGCAGGACGGTGTGGCCGAACAGTTTGCCCGAACCCAGTAGTTCCCTGGTCGTCGCCACGATCACCAGTACCAGGCTGAAGCCGAGACCGTGCCCGATGCCGTCGAGAAAACTCAGCCCAGGCGGCTGCTTGGAGGCAAAGGCCTCGGCGCGGCCGAGCACGATACAATTGGTGATGATCAGGCCGACGAACACCGAGAGTTGCTTGCTGATCGAATAGGCGAAGGCCTTGATGAACTGATCCACCACGATCACCAGCGAGGCGATCACGATCATGTAAACGATGATGCGGATGTTGTTGGGGATGTGCTTACGGATCAGGCTGATGGACAGGTTGGAAAACGCCAGCACCAGGGTCAGCGCGATGGCCATGGTGACCGCCGTCGCGAGCTTGGTGGTTACCGCCAGCGTGGGACAGATGCCGAGGATCTGCAGCGCCACGGGGTTATTGTCCACCAGCGGGTCGAACAGTGCCTTCTTCGCTTCTGCCTGCATCAGACTTCCCCTTTGCGCAGGCCCGCCAGGAACGGGCCGTAACCGTCATCACCGAACCAATACTGCAACATCCGGCTGATTCCCCGGCTGGTGAGCGTGGCGCCGGTCAGGGCGTCCACCGCGTAGGCGGCATCACCGGCGTTCGGGTCGACACCGCCCTTCACCAGCCTCAGGCGCGGCTCCCCGCCGTTTGCATAGATGCGCTTCCCCGGCCAGAGGTCCAGCCAGCGGGGGTTGTCCACTTCACCGCCCAGACCGGGCGTCTCACCCTGTTCGTAAAAGCGGATCCCCTGCACGGTGTTACCGTCGCCCGCAAGGGCAAGGTAGCCGTGCAGGGTTGAATACAGACCAAGTCCCCAAATGGGCAGAATGATCGATTGCAGCGTGCCGTGCTCGCGCACCACGTACACTTGTACGTAGCGCGGGCGGGTTTTGATACCGGCGATGTCCCGTGCCCGGGGAATGCTGATCTGTTCCGCGCGCGCATCCCGGTCCGGGGGGGTGACAAAACGCCCCCGCGACAGGTCCACCCAGCGTGTCTCGACACGGTCGAAAAGCTCGGCCACGTTGCGCTCGGGGGTATAGAGTCCCGATGCGAGCAGGATATTGCGCTGCCGGTCCAGTGCCCGATTGGCCTCCTGGAGCGGGTGCAGACCCACCGCCGCCGTGGAAACCACGAGGGAGCAGGCGACGCACAGTACCAGCGCCACCACCAGCGTGCGGGCCACGCCATCGCTGGCGGATGTGGCGCCCGACTCAGTCGGGTTGTCGTGCTCTGGTTCTGACATGTACCCGTACCACCGCGTGGTCGATGAGGGGTGCGAAGACGTTGGCGAACAGGATAGCGAGCATCATCCCTTCGGGGAAGGCGGGGTTGGCGACGCGGATCAGGACCACCATGGCGCCGATCAGCGCGCCAAAAATCCAGCGCCCGGCGTCGGTCATGGCGGCCGTTACCGGATCGGTGGCCATGAACACCATACCGAAAGCATATCCCCCGAGCACGAAATGCCAGTACCAGGGCAGGGCGGTCAGGGGATTGGAAGCGCTGCCG
>JASFNS010000167.1:0-5375 GCA_050116915.1 Thiogranum sp.
GGAGCCGCCAGGATTTTCACTTGCGCGGTTCCGGCAACGTTGCAGCAGCGCGGGATCGAAGAAAAACCAACATGGCGGTGTAGTCTAGCGGAAAGCCCACCATTATTATACGCCGGCGCGAGACCCCAAGGGTCGTTGCCATTTCCCGGCGATGACCGAATAATAGAGTAAATTCATCGGTGTGAGCGAGGTGTGAAGTGTCACGCGTGATTCCCCCTAGCGGTTCCGGGAGGTGCATCCCCGGTTTTCTCCTGATGCTCGCATTTCTTTGGGGCAGCGCGGAGGCTGCGCTGCCGGATGTCAAGACAGTCGAGGTCAACTATCGGGAGCTCACCGAGGAACAGCTTTTCGACGGTGTTATCGAGGCCGTGTCCCGCTCCACAGTGTCCGCGCAGACGTCGGGTGAAATCGTGGAGCTGCCCTATGATGTCAACGACGTAGTTCCCAAGGGCGCACTGGTCGTACGTATCGAGGACACGCGACAGAAGGCCGAACTCGACAAAGCCAAGGCCGCCGCCGCGGAGGCGCAAGCGCGCCTTGAGGAGGCGCGGTCCAGTTACGAGCGTAACAAGCGCCTGATCAAGAGCAATGCCGTCAGCAAGTCGCAGCTGGACAAGTCCGAGGCGGATATGAAATCGGCGCGTGCCCAGGTGGAGTCGACGGCGGCGGCGCTCGAGCAGGCACGCGAACAGTTGCAGTACACCACGGTGCGTGCGCCGTTCGACGGGGTGATGATCGAACGCTTCGTCGAACTCGGTGAGCAGGTGCAGGTGGGAAGCAAGCTGGTTACCGGTCTGTCGCTGGAGAAGCTGCGGGTCAAGGCCGAGGTGCCGGCCAGGTATGCGCAACAGATTCGCGATGACGCGCGGGCGCGGGTGGCGATTCCCGACGGGCGCTGGGTAGAGAGCGAGCGGCTTACTTTTTTCCCCTATGCAGACCCGGCCAGCCACACCTTTACCGTGCGCGTGGATCTGCCCGAAGACCAGTACGGACTGTATCCCGGTATGCTGGTCAAGGTCGCTTTCGCTCTCGGAAAGAAAACCTACCTGGTGGTACCCAGTCAGGCGGTTGTGCATCGCAGCGAGGTCACCGGCGTTTATGTCGTTGCTGAAGACGGTTGGCTGCACTTTCGCCAGTTGCGTCTCGGGCGCGACATGCCGGATGACCTGACGGTGGTGCTGGCCGGGCTTGAAGCCGGCGAACGGATTGCGCTGGACCCGGTGGCCGCCGGTATCCGGTTGAAGCAACAGCGTGCCGGGTCCGCCCATGACTGACCGGCTCGGCTTCTCCGGGCGTGTGGCCCGGCAGTTCCTGCAGACTGAAATCACGCCGCTGCTTGCCTTGCTGGGTTTGTTGCTGGGCCTGTTCGCCATTGCGGTCACGCCGCGCGAAGAAGAGCCGCAGATCGATGTTACCTTCGCCAACGTGTTCATTCCCTTTCCGGGCGCCTCGGCCCGTCAGGTCGAGCAGCTGGTGACGTCATCGGCCGAGCAGGTGTTGTCGGAGATAGAGGGTGTCAAGCATATCTACTCGAACTCGCGTCCGGGTCTGGCCGTTCTGACCGTTGAGTTCGAGGTTGGCGAGCATCGTACCGAAGCCATTGTGCGCCTTTATAACGCACTTTACTCCAACCAGGACTGGCTGCCGGCGGGCATAGGCGTCGGTCAGCCGCTGGTAAAACCCAAAGGCATCGACGACGTACCTATTGTCGCTGTCACGCTGTGGAGCGACGACCCGCACCAGGGCGCGGCGGAACTGCGCAGCGTGGCCCACACACTGGAAGTTGAATTGAAGCGTGTACCCGGAACCCGCGATATCTATACCATCGGCGGTCCGCAGCCGGTGGTGCATGTGCTGCTGGATCCGCAGCGTCTCGCAGGTTACGGGATCTCACTTGCCGACCTGCGTGAGGCCTTGCAGGCGGCCAACCAGTCAAGCGCCGCGGGTGAACTGGTTGCCGACAATCGCGACATCCGTATCAAGGCTGGAGAATTGTTCCGCTCCCCGGAGGAAGTGGCCGGCCTGGTTGTGGCGATGCGCAACAACGCGCCGGTCTACCTGCGCGACGTTGCCGATGTCCGGCGCGGATCCGATCAGCCGGAGCAGTATGTCTGGTATGGCAGCGGACCGGCGGGCGGCGAGGCGAGCGTTACCGCGGGCGTGCAGCCAGCGGTAACGCTGGCCATTGCCAAGCAGCCCGGTACCAACGCGGTTCAGATCGCCGACCAGGTCATAGCGCGTATGCAGGCCATGCAGGGGATTTTCATCCCCGACGGGATACACTCGCGGGTGACCCGCAACTACGGGGTTACGGCGAACCAGAAAGCCCAGACGCTGATAAAAAAGCTGATTTTCGCAACTGCCTCGGTGGTGTTGCTGGTGATCTTCAGTCTTGGCTGGCGTGAAGCCATTATCGTCGGTTCGGCCGTTATCATCACCCTGGCGATCACCCTGTTCGCCTCCTGGGCCTGGGGTTTTACGCTGAACCGCGTTTCGCTGTTCGCACTGATATTCTCGATCGGTATCCTGGTTGACGATGCCGTTGTAGTGGTCGAAAACATTCACCGGCATATGCAGATGGGCAAGCTCAACCTGGTGCAGGCCATCCCGCGCGCGGTTGACGAGGTCGGTGGGCCGACCATTCTTGCGACCTTCACGGTTATTGCCGCGCTGTTGCCAATGGCTTTTGTCACCGGACTCATGGGCCCCTATATGAGCCCGATACCCATCAATGCCAGTATGGGTATGCTGATTTCACTGGCGGTGGCGCTGGTAGTGACGCCCTGGATGTCGTTGAAGCTGTTACGCGGTGAACAGCTGGGCGGCCATACCGCGGCGGACAGTGCCGGTAACAGTCGACTGGTGGCGTTCTTCGCCCGCCTGCTGACGCCGTTTCTGCGGGGCGCGCAGGGGCGCAGGGCCCGCTTCATGATGCTGGGGGCTATCCTGGTGCTGATTGCCCTGTCGGTCGGGCTCGCCGGTTTCAGGCTGGTAGTGCTGAAAATGCTGCCTTTCGACAACAAGTCGGAGTTCCAGGTCGTGGTGGATATGCCCGAGGGCACGCCACTGGAACAGACCAACCGGGTGCTGACGGAGCTGGCACAATACATCAATGGCGTGCCCGAAGTGGCCGACTACCAGATTTACGCGGGTACCGCCGCGCCCATCAATTTCAACGGCCTGGTGCGCCAGTATTACCTGCGCAGCGGCCCGAACGTCGGCGACTTGCAGGTGAACCTGGTCGACAAGTCACAGCGCCATCGCAAGAGCCATGACATCGCGCTGGCGGTGCGCGGGCCGCTGGCCGATATCGGCAAGCGTTACGGTGCTGTGGTCAAGCTGGCGGAGGTGCCCCCGGGTCCGCCGGTTCTGGCGCCACTGGTGGCCGAGATCTATGGTCTGGATTACGCCGGGCAGATCGACGTCGCCACGCAGGTCAAGGCGGTGTTTCAGTCGACACCCGACATTGTCGACATCGATGACAGCGTGGAATACCCGGCGCCGCGATGGATTGTGCAGGTGGACCGGTCGAAGGCCGCTCGCCTCGGCGTGAGTCAGCAGACCGTGGTCAAGGCCATCAGCACGCTGTTGAACGGGGAAGATGCCAGTTATCTGCACGATCCCGACGCCAAGTACCCGGTGGCCATCCGCCTGGAACTGCCGGTCGCGGACAAGGCGGGGATGGACGACGTGCTGGCGCTGAAGGTGGCTTCGCGCGACGGTGGCCTCGTGCCGTTGTCCGAGCTCGTCTCCGTCAGGCAGTCGACCATCGAGCGATCCATCTACCACAAGGATCTCTTGCCCGTGGTGTTTGTCACCGGAGACATGGCCGGCGAACTTGACAGCCCGCTGTACGGTATGGCCGAGATCTACGCGGCTATCAGGAATCAGTTGTCGCTGTATGGCGAAGCGATCGAACAGCACTTTATACAGCCGCCGGACAACCCCTATCGCTATAGTCTGAAATGGGACGGCGAATGGCAGATTACCTATGAAACGTTCCGCGACATGGGTATCGCCTACTCGGTCGGCCTGATTCTGATCTACCTGCTGGTGGTGGCGCAGTTCCGCTCCTACCTGGTACCGTTGATCATCATGGCGCCGATTCCACTGACCATCATTGGCGTGATGCCGGGCCATGCGTTACTGGGTGCGCAGTTCACAGCTACCTCGATGATCGGCATGATTGCGCTGGCGGGTATTATCGTGCGCAATTCCATCCTGCTGGTTGATTTCATCAACGAGGAAATTGCCCGTGGTGTGTCTTTCGACGACGCCGTGGTGCGGGCCGGGGCGGTGCGCGCAAAACCCATCATCCTGACCGGTCTCGCGGCTATCCTGGGCGCGCTGTTTATACTGGATGATCCGATCTTCCGCGGTCTGGCGATAGCGCTGATCTTCGGACTGCTGGTCTCGACGGTGTTGACCCTGGTGGTGATACCGGTGATGTACTATGCGCTGATGCGCGGCCGCCTGGGATCTGTGCGTCCCGGCGAATAGAAGAGGGCGTCGGCAGCCGCTGTTCGCGCCAGCGTGAATCCGCCGGGGCCGCCGGTGACGCGGCGCGATCGTGGACCGCGCAGCTGTTCCCCGGGCGGGTGTGTCACCAGCCGGTTGAACCAAGGAGGCGCTTATGGATTTCCGCAAAGTCACTGCCATCATCCGTCCCGACTACCTCGAAAAGGTGGAACAGGCGTTACAGGGTCTGGGGGTTCCCGGGCTCAGCGTGACCAAAGTCAAGGGCTACGGTGAGTACGCGGATTTCTACACACAGGACTGGATGTGCACGCACGTCCGGGTGGATGTCTTCATCGGACAGCATCGGGCCGATCAGGTCGCCCGAGCGATTATGGATGCGGCACATACCGGCATGATCGGAGACGGCATCGTCGCCATATCGCCGGTGGAAACGGTCTATCACATTCGCACCCGGCAGAAATGCAGCTTTGACGCCTGTGATTAGGTGCGTGCGTTGGTAGTCTGCCGACGCCCCGGACGCCCGGGTCATGACCGGCGCGGAGTCAATGCTGGGCAAGGAACGGGCTATTTTCCCTTGCGTTGCAAATAGTGAGCCAGCGCCCCGCCGATGAGTAACAGTATCAGCAACTGATCCCAGCCGGTCACGGCGTGGTTCAGGGTCGCCAGCAGGCCGGGTGCGTGCTCGTGGCCCGGATGTGCCGATGCGCTCGCCGACAAAAGCAGCCCCGGCAGCGCCAGGGCCTGGGAAAAGCAGTTGCGTGGATGCATGTAAGCGCTCCCCTTGGTGCGTGCTGTCAGCACACTTTGACCTTGACCAGTTCTTCGCCCTGCGGATCGGTCAAATGGACCGCACAGGCGATGCAGGGATCGAAGCTGTGGATGGTGCGCAGGATCTC
>JASFNS010000168.1:0-5363 GCA_050116915.1 Thiogranum sp.
GCTGCTGGGCCAGCTTGTCAGTGAGGTTCAGCAGGCGCGTCAGGTCATTGGAAATATGCACGTCACCCGAGGCACCTTCCACTGTCGGCAGCCGTTCGAGCATTTCGCCGAGGTGCGAACGCAGCAGGTTGGTATTAACACCGGCCTGGGTCAGCAGGTGGCGTACACTGCCCCCCTCCTGGTCCAGCAGAGCCACCAGCACGTGCACCGGCTCGATGTAGTTATGGTCGCGCCCCACTGCGAGGCTCTGGGCATCGGCCAGGGCCATCTGGAACTTGGATGTCAGTTTGTCCATCCGCATGGCGGAAACTCCCCTTGAGAAAATATCATCAGACCTGGCCAATATATGGGTCGAAGTCTGGGGGATTTCAAGGGCCGAGGTGCAAAAGCCCCTCACCGAGGAACGCGCCAGCCCGGATAAAAATCAATAAAAAAAGCAGCTTACGACAGCCCCACAGGAGTGTCTATTTATAAACCTTGCGCTGAAACAGGTCCTGGCGGCGACTCACCAGGCGGTCGAGAAACAGCAGGCCGTCGATATGATCCATTTCGTGCTGCACGGCACGCGCCTCGAAACCATCCATGTCGAAAGACAGGGCATTGCCTTCGCGGTCGAGCGCCTGCAGGTGAATTTTTTCGGCGCGAATCACGTTACCGGTGTAATCGGGCACCGACAGGCAGCCCTCGCGTCCCACCGCATAGCCGTCCCACTCGGTGATTTCCGGGTTAACCAGGATCAGGTGCCCATGGCTGCGCGTTTTCCTGCGGCCCGACACATCAACGATCACCACCCGCTCGAACCAGCCCACCTGCGGCGCCGCGATTCCGACCGCCCCGGGGCCCGCCAGCCGCGTTTCCTCCAGATCGTCGACACGCCGCTGAAACGCCGCATCGAACTGCTGGACGGGGCTCGACACCTGGCGCAGGCGTTCATCGGGATAAGTGAGGATTTTCAGTACCGGCACGCCTCACCCGATCAGCGTGTCGACAGGCCGTACGTCGACTTTGACGCCCTCGGCCTGCAAGGGTGCCAGCGCCGTTTCAACGGCCTGGATACCTTGTGCGGCTACGCCCTGGATCTGCAGAACGTAGATGGGGTTGTCATCTGTCCCCGCGACATCCGACTCCAGGTCGACAATATTCAGCCCCGCGGCTGCAGCACGGCTGGTCACCTGCGAAACTATTCCGGCGCGGTCGGCGCCGTGCACCAGAATGCAGACGTCGGGCACCGGCCGCTGGTGCAGGCCGGCCTCGATACTGTCGATGTGCAGCACCAGCCCCAGGTCGTCGACAACCGGCTGCAGTTCGGCGCGTAATCCGGCTTCGCCCTCGCGGCTGTCGACCATCATCATCACCGTGAAGCTGTTGCCCAGACGGATCATCGAGGTCTCGCCCAGGTTGCAACCCGCCTCGAACAACGCGGTAGTGACTTTTGCCACGATACCCGGCTGATCCTTTCCGACCAGCGTCAACATGTACCAGTTGGGCATGTCGTTCCCCTGTGCAAAATGAAGCCACACTATAAGCAGGGCTCCGTGACCCGCGCAAGCGCGCCCCGCCCCAACCCCGGCCAGGCGCGCACGCAGGACAAAAACCGGCCTAGGTGTGCAGCGTGGAATGGGCCACGTAGATCAGGCCAACGCCCGCGCCAATCAGGACCACCTGTTTCAGGGTGGCGCTGAACTCAACACGCTGGTGCAGACCGGGGATCAGGTCGGCGACGGCCACATAGATGAAGCTGGATGCAGCGACCGCCAGGACGTAGGGCAGCGCCGGCGCAAAATCCTTGAAGCCGTAATACGCCAGCAGGCCGCCGACCATCGTCGCCAGGCTGGACAGCAGATTGTAGAAAAAAGCCTTGGCGGTGCTGAAGCCACTGTGCAGCAGCACGGCGAAGTCGCCGACTTCCTGAGGAATTTCGTGGGCCGCGACCGCCAGGCTGGTGACGATACCCAGGTGAATATCGGTGAGAAAGGCCGCCCCGATCAGCACCCCGTCGATAAAATTATGCAACCCGTCACCGATAAGAATCAGCGTACCCGCGGCGGAGTGCCGGTGACCGCTGTCCTCCGGCGTATGGACTTCGCACTCAGTGCTGTGGCAGTGGCGCCACAGGACCAGTTTCTCCAGCAGAAAAAATCCCAGCAGCCCGAGCAACAGCGCACCGGTGATGAGGTGGGGATCCCCGCCGCCCGCGCCCTCCAGGGCGTGAGGCAGAAGTCCCAGCAGTGCCGCGCCCAGTAGCGCGCCGATGGCGAAACTCACCGCGTGCGGCAACAGGCGGGTGCGCAACCCCTCCGGCAGGAGCAGAAAGACCGCCGCCCCGATAACGCTGAGCGCACCGCCCACCAGGGAGAACAACAGAATCCAGGTCAGTAACGACATTGGGCCAGTTCCATCGGAAAAGCGGTGGAGTATAAGGGATGCCGGCTCGCCGTACAGCCGTTCAGTCCAGCCAGATCAGCGATGCCATCCGGCCGGTGACCCGGTCGCGCCGAAATGAGTAAAAGCGTTCGCGCTCGCTGTAGGTACAGAACCCGCCGCCGTGGATGGCAGTGACGCCCGCCGCGCGCAGACGGATCCCCGCGAGACGGTACAGGTCGGCGAGCCAGCGGCCGTCGGGCTGCGCCACAAACGCCGCCGCGGCCTGCGGGTGCCCGGCCAGGAAGGCCTCGCGCACCTCGGCCCCCACCTCGAAGGCGCCGGGACCGATCGCCGGTCCCAACCACGCCAGCAGCCGCGCGGGGTCCACATCGAGAGCCGCTACCGTTGCCTCCAGCACCCCGCCCGCCAGACCCCGCCAGCCGGCATGCGCCGCGGCCACAACAGACCCGTCCAGGTCGCAGAACAGCGCCGGCAGGCAGTCGGCCGTCATCACCGCACACACCGCACCCGGGCAGCGGCTGAAGCTCGCGTCCGCCGAAGGCTGCGGCGCACTGCCACCTGCCTCGACCACCCGGATGCCGTGCACCTGCTCCAGCCAGAAGGGCTCTGCGGGCAGGCTCAGCTGCCGATACAGGCGCCGGCGGTTTTCCTGCACGGCCGCCGCGGCATCTCCCACATGTCCGGCCAGATTCAGGCTGTCGTAGGGCGGCCCGCTGGCACCCCCCTCGCGTGTGGTGCTCACGGCCCTGACGTTCGCCGGCGCCGGCCACTGCGGATAGATCAAGCGGCTTCCCTCAGCGCGTCCAGCAGCCCGGCGAAGTCAGCGGGCATCTCCGCCTCCCAGGCAACCGCCTCGCCAGTGGCGGGATGCCGCAGCTCCAGGCGTCTGGCGTGCAGCGCCTGGCGTCGAAAGTCGCTCAGCGCATCACGCAGCCCGTCGGACGCCCCGCGCGGCACACGCGCCCGCCCCCCGTAGAGTGGATCGCCCACCAGCGGATGGTGAATGGAAGCCATGTGCACGCGGATCTGGTGGGTGCGCCCCGTTTCCAGCCGCACGAGCAGCAAAGTGTGCGCCGGAAATCGCTCCAGCACCCGGTAGTGGGTGAGCGCCGGCTTGCCCGAGGGGACCACCGCCATGCGCAGTCGGTCCCGCGGGTGACGCCCCACGGGTGCATCCACGCTGCCGCCCGCGGTTACCTGCCCCTGCACCAGCGCGAGGTACTCGCGGTGCACGCTGCGCGCCTGGAGCTGTTCGACCAGGGACTTGTGCGCAGCGAGGCTGCGCGCCACCACCATCAGGCCGCTGGTATCCTTATCCAGCCGGTGCACGATTCCTGCGCGCGGCAGCGACGCCAGCGCCGGATCATAGTGCAGCAGCGCATTCTGCAAGGTTCCGTCGGGATTACCGGCGGCCGGATGCACCACCAGCCCTGCGGGTTTGTTTATCACCAGCAGCTGATCGTCCTGGTAACGAATATCCAGCGGAATATCCTGCGGCCCCACGGTACTGTCACCGGGAAGCGCCGCCCCGATGATGACCGTCTCTCCGCCCGCCACCTTGTACCTGGCGGCCACCGCCCGGCCGTTCAGCAACACCTCGCCGGCCTTTACCCACTGTTGCAGGCGGCTGCGCGAAAAGTCCGGAAACAGCTCCGCGAGCACCTGGTCAAGACGCCGTCCGGCGTCTGCATCGGGGATGCGCGTCGTCAAATGTATCTGTTCTGTCATGGTTATTGGTGGCCAAGCGGGGGCCGGCGGCTTTACAATTTGTTTTTGCCCACCTGACCCGGACACACAGGCCGATGCGCTGGTTACGCCTTATACCTCTATTGACTGTTTTATTCACCCTTGGTTGCGCGAGCACGCCCGACGACGAATTCGCCAACATGTCGGCGCAGGAGCTGTACAGCAAGGCCAAGGGGTCGCTGGACAGCGGCGACTACGAAACCGCGATCAGCACCTTCGAACAACTGGAGGCTCGCTACCCCTTCGGGAAGTTTGCCCAACAGGCCCAGCTGGAGATCGCCTACGCCTATTACAAGTTCGACGAGCCCGATTCCTGTATCAGCACGGCCGACCGCTTCATCCGCAACAACCCGGGCAATCCGCATATCGACTACGCCTACTACCTCAAGGGCCTGGCGAACTACACCCGGGGTCAGGAGCTGGCCGACCGTCTGGCGTCACGCGATCCCTCTGACAGGGATACGCGTGCCCTGCGCGACGCGTTCAACGACTTCACCCAGCTGGTGAAAAAGTTCCCCGACAGCCGCTATACGCCGGATGCGACCCAGCGCCTGATATTTCTGCACAACATGCTGGCCAAGTACGAAATCAACGTCGCTGAATACTACATGAAACGCGGCGCCTACGTGGCGGCGGCCGACCGCGCCAAGTACGTTATCGAGAACTACCAGCGCACGCCGGCGGCGCAGGACGCCTTGAAAGTCCTGGTCCGGGCATATACGAAAATGGGGATGAAAGACCTCTCAAATGATGCCAGGCGGATTCTCGAACTGAACACCGCGCCTGCGCAACAACCGGAAACCACCGAGCCCTGAAGCAACGATTCCCGCCTGGGCGGGAACCCGCACCCGGACGGCAACGGCAGCCGTCCAGTGTCAGCTAAATGGCATTATCGTCGATTTCGCCGGTGCGAATGCGCACCACGCGCTCAACCGTCGTGACAAAAATCTTGCCGTCGCCGATCTTGCCGGTACGCGCCGCATTGGTGATGGTTTCCACGCAGCGGTCCACGTCCTCATCCTTGACCACAATCTCCAGTTTTACCTTGGGCAGAAAATCCACCACGTACTCTGCACCGCGGTACAGCTCCGTATGCCCCTTTTGACGGCCAAAGCCCTTGACCTCGATGGCCGTCATGCCGGTGATGCCGAGTTCGGAGAGCGCTTCGCGCACATCGTCGAGTTTGAATGGCTTGACAACCGCTTCTACTTTTTTCATGCACCGCTCCCCTG
>JASFNS010000169.1:0-5342 GCA_050116915.1 Thiogranum sp.
TAAGCAGCGTTTCGATGCCCGCGCTGTGCACGGGGCCGCTGGTTGCCGGTATGAGTATCGTTGCTGCCATCATTATTATCCGTTTTAACCTATCCATGTGTGCAGATCATCGCTCGGCTAGTACATGTGCACCGCAATCACGTGCACGATGCCCGAAACGATCAGCATCAGGAACAGGGGAAAATGCAGGTGGTGCCAAAGCGAAAACAGCCGCTCGTAAAAGTGGAATTCGGCGATCTTGCGGATGCTTTCCAGGCGTGCGCCGACATGGCGCAAAACCGGTCGGCGTTCGCGTGCGCTCAGGGAACGCGGTGCGCGCAACCAGAGCGACAGATACAACGACCAGGTACGGACGCCCAGCGAAACGAGGGTTGCGAAGCTGGCAAGAAACCCGGCGGGGTGGTTTCGGCATTGATCCTCGAAGGATGCGATGCGCACAGCGGCGCCGGGGTAGTTTCCGATCACGGCCTGCAGGGATTCGCCGAGCAGGGCTGAATGGCGCAGCAGTTCGTCGAGCGTAGCCTTGCGGCCGTAGAGGCCGTGGTGGATCTTGGTGTAGAAATAGCGCCCGACAAGGCCGCTGCTGGCCACGGCCAGCATGCAGAACAGGGCCACGTTGCTGTTCAATGAGCCGAGCTGAAAGCCGCTGTGGAACAGAATGCACACCGGGCCGACGATGCCGAACAGCATGTGGGTGCGGAACCAGTACTTGATCGGTCCCAGGTGACGCATAACACGCAGGTGCTTTCTCAGCGGGTACAGCAGGAGCAGAAGCATCAAGGTGCCGCCCACGATGCCGAGCGTATAGCCCAGGCCGGATTCCGGGGTCAGCGGCTGGGCGATGCGGTTGTGCCACCCGAGGTAGATGACGTAGACCACCAGCAGGTATGACAGCAGCACCAGGAACCCGCGGGTCCGCGGCCGGTACAGGTTTACCAGCGGCGCCCAACGCTCGTTGGGGGCATCGTGGTCGGCGCGTCGGGTAGCGCGACCGGTGCGAGGGGCGTCAACAGTCAGTTCGGCTGGATAGGAAGCCATCGTAGTTTGTCGCTCATTAGAGTGTATCGTTGGTCGTCGCTGTTAGCGGTAGCCCGGATTGTTGCTTTACCTGGGGTCCACATGCTGCGTACCATGTCACAAAGTTATGGGAAATAAATACCAAATAGCAAGTTTAGTGCCAGGTCAATTCCGGCCATTTTCCCGACAATAATGGGTACGGAAATTTATAAGGAATTGATATTTATGAATTGTGTTCAGTGCCTGGGAGTACGCCGATGCGTCAAGACCGGGGCGGCGTTGTCAGTCAGCGACAGCCCAGAATCCGTGCGGACAGCAAGGTTTTGGCGCTTGTGACCGGATTTGTCAGTTTTCCCGTCGCCGGTTGGCAACAGCGGCGGGCGTTCAGCCTGGGTAACGCCCGGCACCGGCGGGGGATCCGGCGGCTGCGCCCAACCTGGCATGTCTCCTGCTGTCTGTTGGACGCGGGCTGTGACCGTTTTCACAACTTGCGGGGCAGTAGTCCGCATATCTTCAGGAATCGGATGGGAAGCGCCGATGACCCGTTATTCAGGTCCGCCAGGCCAGAAAAGGAACGCCCGGTTTATGAAGCTCAATTTACTGATTTATCTGTTGCCGCTGGTGTTGATGGTCGTCTGGCGCGTGCGGCGCGAACGGGTACA
This sequence comes from Thiogranum sp., assembly GCA_050116915.1. GTDB lineage: Bacteria > Pseudomonadota > Gammaproteobacteria > DSM-19610 > DSM-19610 > Thiogranum. The sequence goes on from JASFNS010000169.1 coordinate 1,680, forward strand.
GCATGCCGCCAGTCTGGCAACACTGCGGGAGAACGAGCAGGCCGGCCTCGTTGAGCCGTCGTCGCTGCACCCGCTGATCGACGCGCAGAAATGCATGGGTTGCGGCTCCTGTGTCAGCGCCTGTCCCGAAGGGGACGTGCTGGGCCTGGTTGCGGGCAAGGCACAGCTGATCAATCCCACCCACTGCATCGGGCACAGCGCCTGCAAGGCCGCGTGCCCGTTCGACGCCATTACGCTGGTCTTCGGCACCGAAAACCGGGGCGTGGACATACCCGCTATCAAACCAAACTTCGAAACCAACCTGGCCGGTATTTTCATCGCCGGTGAGCTCGGCGGCATGGGCCTGATTCGCAACGCCGTCGAACAGGGGCGCCAGGCACTGGAAAATATCAGCCGCCATCCGGGGGTGGGCAATTCACCCGACGGGCTGCTCGATGTAGTGATTGTCGGCGCCGGTCCGGCGGGTTTCTCTGCGTCACTGGGTGCCCTGGAACGCGGGTTGAAAGCAGTCACCGTCGAACAGGAAACCCTGGGCGGCACTGTCGCCCATTTCCCGCGGGGGAAACTGGTGATGACGGCCCCCGTACAGTTGCCGGTGGTCGGTTCGGTGACATTCACGGAAACAACAAAGGAAGCGTTACTGGACTTCTGGCGGGGTGTGGAGCAGGAGACGGGTGTGAAAATCAATTACCAGGAACGTCTGGAGGATATCGTGCCCAGAGACGGCTGTTACCTGGTGAAAACATCGAAACACGTGTACCGCACACGTACCGTGCTGTTGTCCATCGGACGCCGCGGGACACCGAGAAAGCTGGGCGTGCCCGGCGAAGAACTCCCCAAGGTGGTTTACCGGCTGATAGACGCCGAGCAGTATGCCGGACGCCGGGTACTGGTGGTGGGCGGTGGCGACAGCGCACTGGAAGCGGCCACCAGTATCGCCGAACAAGCCGGAGCCGAGGTCACGCTGTCGTATCGTTCCGGCGGATTTTCGCGCGCCAAGGAAAAGAACCGCCGCAAGGTTGAACAGGCCGAAGCCGCGGGGCGCCTGAAAGTGGTTTTCAAGTCGAATGTCACGGAAATTGCCGAGCAACATGTGTTGCTGGACCGGGACGGCACGGCGTTGAAATTGCCCAATGACGCTGTGATCGTTTCGGCCGGTGGCGTTCTACCCACGCCGTTTCTGCAGAAGATCGGTATCGAAGTGGAGACCAAGTATGGTACCGCTTGAGTTCAGATGCTTGCGATACCTGCTTCTTGCGCTGATGGTGGCGTGCGCGAGTGTCTCCGCTGACGATTACACTGACGCCCAGTACGCCGTCCGCAGCCACGACTACCAGAAGGCCTTTGCGCTACTGGACAAGCTTGCCAGGGCGGGGCACGCGGATGCGCAGTATCAGCTCGCAGCCATGTATCGCGCCGGACGCGGTGTGGCAAAGGACCATGACAAAGCTGCTGTTTGGTACCGCAAGGCGGCGGAACAGGGGCATGCCAAGGCGCAATACAACCTCGGCGTTATGTACGAAAACGGCTGGGGTGTCGGACAGGATCCCGTCCAGGCAATGCACTGGTACAGACTGGCTGCAGACCAGGGGCATAAGATGGCGCTCGCGAAGCTCAAGCTCGACAGCAGCGATGACAGTACCACGCCCGCGGGATCCGGCAACAGCGAGCAGGAAGACAAGGACCAATTGCACCGCGCCGCCCTCAAGGGCGATACGGAGCATGTACGGCGGCTGCTTGACCGTGGTGTTCCGGTGGATGCAGCTGACCGGTATCAGGCAACCGCCCTGATCATCGCCGCCGAACACGGACATGGTGGGACTGTCGAGCTGCTGCTGAAATCGGGCGCCAATGTCGGGGCGAAGGACCGCTACGGTGATAGCGCTCTGGTGAAAGCGTCGGCGGCCGGACAGGCCGAGGTGGTGGGGCGTCTACTGCAAGCTGGCGCTGCTATCGAGGTGACCGACCGCAGCGGCAATACACCGCTGATGCTGGCGACACGCGCGAACGATCTGAAAACGGTTAGTGTATTGTTACGCGAGGGCGCTGCGCCCAACCAGGCCAACAGCAAGGGTCTCACGGCGCTGGATATGGCCGAGCGCTACGGCTATGCACCGATCGCCCGGCAGCTGCGCCGCGCCGGTGGCACGCTTAGCGCCCGGCAGCCGGCGTCACAGCGCAATTCGGCGCAACACCTGCGCGAACTTGCCCGGGCGCGTGATGCCGGCACCGTGCCGCTGATCGTGGAGGCCGCCTGGCGCGGACAGCGTGATGTGGTCAAGACGCTGTTGTCACAGGGCGCAGACATAGAGAGCCGCGACCAGGAGGGATTTACGGCACTGGCACGGGCCGCCTGGAATGCGCACGAAGCCATCGTGCAGGATCTGATTGCCGCAGGCGCGGCAGTTAACACCAGCAGCAAGGACGGGGAGTCGCCACTGTTGCTGGCCGCCAGGTCGGGTCATAGACGGGTTGTGCAGCAGTTGTTGCTGGCGGGTGCGAACGACGCGCCGGGCAGGGACGGCTTGTCAGCGCTCGACGCGGCGATCAGTGCGGGACACACGGACGTGGTCCAGCTGCTACTCGCCCGCGGCGCCGAGCCCGATGCCGGTAACGGCGACGGACCGGGGCCCCTGATAGCGATAGCCAAAAGTGGCGATATGGCGGCGGCAAAGCTGCTACTGGCACAGGGGGCATGCCTGGACTGCGGCGACAGCAACGGGCGAACGCCCCTTTGGTACGCAGCCGACCGGGGTAATATAGAGCTGGTCAGGCTGTTTGTGGGGACTGCCGCGGCGGACAAGCTTGCCCGGCAGGCGGATAAAGACGGCTACACAGCCCTGCATCGCGCGGCGCTGAACGGCTCCGATGAAATTGCCGGCCTGCTGCTCGCGCACGGGGCGGATGTCAATGCCAAAGCCGCGGGGGACAATCGGCCATTGATGCTGGGCGCCATGCGCGGTCATCCGCACGTGGTCAGGCGACTGTTGGCCGCCGGCGCCGAGGCCGACGAAAAAAACACGGAGGGCAATACCGCCTTGATGCTGGCAGCGGCCAACGGCTACCGTAGCGTGGTGGAAACACTTCTCCAATACCATGCCAACCCGGCGCTGCGTAACCAGCGTCGCGAGCAGGCCATCGATCTCGCCGCCAAGGCCAGGCACCAGGACATCGTCAGTCTGCTGAAACAGCAGACAACAGGTTTCTGGTAGCCGTCCGGTTCGCCGGCAGCGCCGTTGCCTGTTACGCTCAGTAAGGCCAGCGCCAGTTCCTTATCTCGGGTACGTCCACGCCGTACTCGTGCGCATAGTTGCGGCACTCAATCTGCCGGTCGCGCATTTTCTGCTTGACGTGGGCGCCCGTCACCTGCAACTGCGGTACACGGTCGATAACGTCGATCGCCAGGCTGAAGCGGTCGATCTCATTGTTGATGGCAAGCTCCAGTGGCGTGTTGATATTGCCCTTTTCCTTGTATCCGCGCACGTGCAGGTGCTTGCTGTTGGTCCGTCGGTAGGCCAGGCGGTGGATCAGCCAGGGGTAGCCGTGGAAATTGAAAATGATCGGCTTGTCGACAGTAAACAGGCTGTCGAAATCACGATCTGACAAACCGTGTGGATGCTCGTTTTGCGACTGCATGGTAAACAGGTCGACCACGTTGATGAA
>JASFNS010000170.1:0-5341 GCA_050116915.1 Thiogranum sp.
ATATCCGAACCCGGCCAGACCACCGCGCCGCACGAGCACCGGCTCGCGGCGGGTATAGATCTTGGCACCACCAACTCCCTGGTCGCGAGCGTGCGCAGTGGCGCCGCGGAAACCCTGCCCGACGCCACAGGCAGGCACCTGTTGCCCTCGGCGGTGCGCTACCTGGAGAACGGTGAACACGTCGTCGGTGCCGAGGCCCGGGCGCAGGCCGCTGTCGACCCCTCGAATACCATCGTTTCCGTGAAGCGTTTCATGGGCCGTGGTGTTGCCGACGTCAGACGTCTCGGGGCCTCGCTGCCCTATGATTTTGTCGCCGGCGACTCCGGCATGCCCTTGATCCGCACCGTTGCCGGTGACCGCAGTCCGGTGCAGGTGTCGGCCGATATTCTCGGCGAACTCAAGCAGCGGGCGGAACAAACGCTGGGCGGTGAGCTTGCCGGCGTGGTCATCACCGTGCCGGCTTATTTCGACGATGCCCAGCGCCAGGCCACCAAGGATGCGGCGACCCTCGCGGGCCTGAAAGTACTGCGCCTGTTGAACGAACCCACCGCGGCTGCTGTCGCCTACGGACTGGATCGGGCTTCCGACGGCGTTATTGCTGTCTACGATCTGGGTGGCGGCACCTTCGACATTTCCATCCTGCGGCTCAATCGCGGTGTGTTTGAGGTCATGGCCACGGCCGGCGACACGGCGCTGGGCGGTGACGACATGGATCACCGGGTTGCCGAATGGATCATGGCGCAGGCGGGTATCGGTGACGACCCTGGCCGTCACCTGCAGCGCCGCCTGATGCATGCGGCCTGTGCGGCCAAGGAAGCGCTGACCGCGCAGAGTTCGGTCGACGTCGCCATCGAGCTGGACGATGGCAGTCGCTGGCAGGGCGTACTCACCCGCGAGCTGATGGACAGCCTGATCGAACCGCTGGTGAAAAAGACGCTGGCGCCGTGCCGGCGGGTGCTGCGCGATGCCGGTATCTCGGTTGACGAGGTGCACGATATCGTCATGGTCGGCGGTTCCACGCGGGTGCCGAAGGTGCGCGCCATGGTGGGCGAATTTTTCGGTCGCCAGCCGCTGGTCGACATCGATCCCGACAAGGTGGTGGCGATCGGCGCCGCGGTGCAGGCCGACATACTCGCGGGCAACAAGCCGGAAGACGAAATGCTGCTGCTCGATGTGATTCCCCTGTCGCTGGGCATCGAAACCATGGGCGGTCTGAGCGAAAAGATTATTCCGCGCAACACCACCATTCCGGTGGCGCGCGCCCAGGAGTTCACCACCTTCAAGGACGGACAGACCGCGATGGCGCTGCACGTGGTGCAGGGCGAACGCGAACTGGTCGAGGCCTGCCGTTCGCTGGCGCGTTTCGAACTGCGCGATATTCCTCCCATGGCCGCGGGAGCGGCACGCATCCGGGTGACCTACCAGGTGGATGCCGACGGCCTGCTGAGCGTGACGGCCGAAGAGCGCACCAGCGGCGTACAGGCGCACATAGAAGTCAAACCGTCCTATGGTCTGACGGACAACGAAATCGAATCGATGCTGCGCGCCTCGATGGAGCACGCCCAGGGTGACATGCAGGCGCGGCGTCTGCGCGAGCAGCAGGTGGAGGCCGACCGCGTGCTCGAGGCCCTGCAGGCGGCGCTGCAACAGGATGCCGACCAGTTTCTCGATGCCGAAGAGCGCCGGGCCATCGACGCCGCGGCCGAGACACTGGCCCGCGCGCGTGCCGGCGATGACCACAAGGCCATCAAGACGGCGATCGAGCAACTGGAAGCGGCCAGCGCCGTCTATGTCGACCGGCGCATGAATGCCAATATCCAGAAAGCCATGACCGGCCACGCCGTAGATGAATTCAAATAGGTTGAAGCAGCATGCCGCAGATTATTTTCCTGCCCCACGAAGAAATCTGCCCCGAAGGGGCAGTTATACAGGCCGAGCCCGGTACCACAATCTGTGATGCTGCGCTGGCCAACGGTATCGAGATCGAGCACGCCTGCGAGAAGTCCTGTGCCTGTACCACCTGCCATGTCTACGTGCGCGAAGGACTCGAGTCACTCGAGGAGTCCGACGAAAGCGAAGACGATATGCTCGACAAGGCCTGGGGGCTGGAGCCCGATTCGCGCCTGAGCTGCCAGGCAAAGGTCGCCGACCGGGATCTGGTGGTCGAGATTCCGAAATACACCATCAACATGGTCAGTGAAAATCATTAGGAGGTGCGGCCGTGGGACTGAAGTGGGTGGATTCGCTGGACATCGCCATCGAACTCGACGAGGCGCATCCGGATGTCGATCCGACGCAGGTGCGCTTTACCGAGTTGCGTGAGTGGGTGCTGGCGCTCGACGAATTTGACGACGACCCGGAGCACAGCGGCGAAAAAATACTCGAAGCCATCCAGATGGCGTGGATCGAGGAGCGCGGTTAGCACTGGCGCCGTTGCCCCCCGGCGGATGCTCCCGTGGCGGACGGGGTGATGCGGGTCTCGCCCGGGGCGGGTAAAAGCCGTATTTTCCGTTGGTCATCAATCCGTCATGTTTCCGGCGTAGTCTGGCGACGCCTACAAAGAGACAGGACGAAAAGATGTATCACGCCACCGCCGTTCGGAGTCAGGCCGGGGAAGACTGGCAGCAGCAATTGCGGGAAGAAATCGCGACCCTGGAGTGCCGGCTGGAAGACATGGGCATGGACGGGGACTGCGCCTACGAGCGCGCCATGAGCCGCTTGTACACCACCATGGTCGAGGACCGAAAACGCCAACTGGCGGCGTTGCCTCTCGTGCCGCCTGCCTGAACAGCCTTCCCGGCGCCGGCGTTCGCGCCTGCCGGCCGGGTATGACGATGGCGCCATCGCGGCCGGTCCCGCTGGCGTACCGATGTCCCGGGCTCTTTTTTGCACCTCCTGCGCGGCATTGGTTCCCGCCGCGGTCATATTTGAATTCCATACTGAAATCATGAGCCTGGCGTGCCCCCGCCAACAATTCGCAGCGCCCCGAGGCGGGCATAAAGTTGTCCTGGGGGGTGGATTGCCAATTGCCTGTATACACCTCGAGAAGGTACACTAGGCAATTAAATTTTCCTGGCAAAGTTTCTGATTTTTCGGGGATTTAGTCGGCGTCCGCCGACAGAGTCCGGCATCCCGCGACAAACTGACAACGAAGCTGTACGTGGCACAAGACAGACCTATGCAGAATCTGCTCGACTACGATCGTCCGGCGCTGACGGAATGGTTCCGTTCGCGCGGTGAAAAGCCGTTTCGGGCCCAGCAGGTGCTGAAGTGGATTCACCAGCAGGGCTGCGATGATTTCGACGCCATGAGCAACCTCGGCAAGTCGTTGCGCGAGGCGCTGAAAGGCGTGGCCTGCATCCAGGGTCCGGGGGTTGCCGCCGATCAGCGATCCAGCGACGGTTCGCGCAAGTGGCTGTTCGAGCTTGCCGACGGCAACCGGGTCGAGAGCGTCTATATTCCCGAGCAGGACCGCGCCACCCTGTGCGTTTCCTCGCAGGTCGGTTGCGCGCTGAACTGCAGTTTCTGCTCGACGGCGCAGCAGGGCTTCAATCGCAACCTCACCAGCGCCGAGATTATCGGCCAGTTGTGGATGGCCAACCGGCTGCTCGCCGCCGACGGTGAACAGCCGGTGTCCAACGTTGTCTTTATGGGGATGGGAGAACCGCTGCTCAATCTCGATAATGTACTGCCCGCCGTGCACCTGATGCAGGATGACTTCGCCTATGCCCTGTCCAAGCGCCGCGTCACGCTGAGTACGGCAGGCGTGGTGCCCGGGCTTGAAAGGCTGGCCGCGGAAACCGACATCAGCCTGGCCCTGTCGTTGCATGCGCCCGACAACGTCCTGCGCGACGAGTTGGTGCCGCTGAACAGGAAATACCGGATTGCCGAGGTTCTGCAGGCGTGCAAGGACTATGTCGGCGAAGGCCGGCGACGGGTCACCATCGAATACGTGATGCTCGAGGGCGTCAACGACAGCGACCAGCAGGCAAGGGCGCTGGCGCGTGTCCTGAAGCATGTGCCGTCCAAGGTCAACCTGATTCCGTTCAACCCGTTTCCGAACACCCGTTACCGTCGCAGCAGTGCGCAGCGTATCGACCGCTTTCGCGACATCCTGCATCGCTCGGGTATTGTGACCATCACCCGCAGGACGCGCGGTGATGATATTGACGCCGCCTGCGGCCAGCTGGCCGGTGATTTTCAGGACCGGACCCGGCGTCGCCAACGAATTTCCATAGAAGTAAGCGGAGGCGCAGCATGATGCGCGGTGTGATTGCAGGGAGTCTGTTGGTGCTGGTACTGGCGGGCTGTACGTCCTCCGGCGGTCGGCACTACGCCAGCGTCGACGAAAAGGAAAGTCCCGCGGATGTAAACGCCCACCTGGGAATCGAGTACATGCGCAAGGGTATGTATGATTCCTCGCTGGAGTCACTCAACAAGGCGGTTCGCCAGGATCCCGACCTGCAGCTCGCTCAGGTTTCGCTGGCCATTCTCTATGAGCGCCTGGGTGAAGATGATCTTGCCGAGAAACATTACAAGAAGGCCTACAGCATTAACCGCAAGGATCCCGTTACGCTGAATGCCTACGGGCAGTTCCTGTGCCGGCGCGGCGAACTCGAAAAGGCCGACGAAATGTTTCGCACTGCGGTCAAGGATCCGCTCTATCAGATGCCGGAGCTGGTCTATACCAATGCCGGCATCTGCGCGCGCAAGCGGCCCGATTTGCAGCTGGCGGAGAAATATTTTCGCGCCGCCCTGCAGCGCAATCCCAAGTACCAGCCGGCGTTGCAGGAAATGGCGCGCACCAGCTTTGCTCGCGAGCAATACCTGGCCACACGGGCCTATCTGCAGCGCCTGTCGGGAGCTGCGTCGCTGACGCCGGAGTTTCTATGGATCGGCGTGCGCACCGAAGCGGCGCTGGGCGACAAGAATGCCATGGCCAGCTATTCACTGCTGCTGAAAAACCGTTTCCCGGAGGCCGAGGAAACCCAGGCACTGATCGAGTGGGAGCGCAAGACGGGTGAGCGTTGAGGAGACAGGGGGGACGCAGAGTCCGCAGCAAGGCGGCGGACTCGAAGCGATCGGCGAACGCCTGGCAAGCGCACGGCGTGAGCGGAAGCTCGAGTTGGGCGCGGTCGCCTCACAGATGCACCTGAGCCGCGAGGTGGTCGCCGCGCTGGAAGCTGGAAATGCCTCGGCCTTGCCCGCCATGACCTTTGTTCGTGGGTACATCAAGACCTATGCGCGCCTGCTGGGACTCGACGAGAAGGAAGTGTTTGCGCTGCTGCCGGTTACGGAAGGATTCCGGCCGGCGCCGTTGAAGGCTGTCGGTATGCGCGGC
>JASFNS010000171.1:0-5326 GCA_050116915.1 Thiogranum sp.
GTAGAGCAGTCCCAGGTTGCGGTAGGCGAGGTGCTGTTGCGGGTCCAGTTGCAGGGAACGCTGGTAGGCTTCGATGGCGCCGTCGATGTGTCGCTGGCGCTGTTCGCAGTAGCCAAGATCGTTGTACAGGCTGGCCTCGTCAGGCCTCAGCGCCATCGCCGCCCGCAGCTGGCTGGTCGCCTCGCCGAACTGCTGTTTCCTGATCAGCACCGTTGCCATGGCGTGGCGGGCGTCGGCGTCGTCCGGTCGCAGCGCCAGCGCCTTGCGCAAGCAGAACTCGGCCTTCGGCCAGGCCTGCAGGCGGGCGTGGGTGATGCCCAGCCACGACCAGGCTTGTGCATCCCGCGGGTTGCGCTTGCAGGCCTTTTCCAGCAGCGGCACAGCGTCTGACAGTTGGCCGTTAGCGACTAATGTACGGATCCGCTGGTCTGGTGTGGACATGGTGGTGCGGGTACGAATCAGCGCATGGCCCGGCGCGACAGCGCGCTCAGGAAAGCAGGCCTTTGAGTTGTGCGAGATGCGCTTGGCCGCGCTGTTTGCGGGTCTCGGGGTTCTGCACCATGCCGGGTTTGTCCCATTCGAGATCGCCCGCGGGCAATTCTGTCAGGAAGCGGCTGGGCTCACAGCTCTCCCAGCTCCCGGCGCGGCGGCGTTTGCCCGCATAGGTAAGCGTGAGTGTCTTCTGCGCGCGGGTAATGCCGACGTAGGCCAGCCGGCGTTCTTCATCGAAATCGTCGGCCTCGATACTGCTGCGGTGGGGCAGCAGGTTTTCTTCCACGCCGACCATGAAGACGTGCGGAAACTCCAGGCCCTTCGCCGCGTGAAAGGTCATCAGTCGCACGCAGTTGCCGTTGCCCTCATCGCTGCGATCCAGGCGGTCCAGCAAGGCAATACGGCTGACGATCTCGGCAAGATCGCGCTGCTCGTCGGCCTTGTCGGCGAGCCGTTCGAGCCAGTCCAGCAGGTCGTTGACGTTCTGCTGGCGTCGGTCCGCCTCGTTGGGGTCCTTGGCGTTGTCCGTGAGCCAGCCGCTGTAATCGATGTCGTTGATCAGGCGGCGTATCACCGGCATGGCCTCACTGCGTCTGCCCTCGTCGGCGAGGGCGACGATCCACTCGCCAAATTCGCGCAGGCGGCTGCTGGCGCGCCGGTTGAGAACCGATTCAAGACCGCTTTCAAAACAGGCCGCCAGCAGGCTGAGGCCGTGCTCCGAGGCGTAGGCGCCGAGTTTTTCCAGCGTCGCGGCGCCCAGCTCGCGCCGCGGTGTGTTAACCACGCGCAGGAAGGCCCGATCGTCGTCTTCGTTGACCAGCAGACGCAGGTAGGCGAGCAGGTCCTTGACCTCGCTGTATTCGAAAAACGAGGTGCCGCCGCTCAGGTGGTAGGCGATAGTATGTTCGCGCAGCACTTTTTCGAAGCTGCGTGACTGGTGGTTGCCACGGTAGAGGATGGCATAGTCACCGTGGCGCGTACCATGGGTGAACTGGTGGTGAAGTATCTCGGAAACAACGCGCTCGGCTTCGTGCTCGCCGTCACGGCATGCCATGATCTTGACCGGTGAGCCATAGCCCAGTGAGCTCCACAGACGCTTTTCGAACACGTGCGGGTTATTGGCAATCAGCTGGTTGGCGCACTTGAGAATGCAACCTGCGGAACGGTAGTTCTGCTCGAGCTTGACGACCAGCAGGCGCGGGAAGTCGTCCTTGAGGCGTTTGAGGTTTTCCGGATTGGCGCCCCGCCAGGCATAAATGGACTGATCGTCGTCGCCCACCGCGGTAAACGGCGTGGTGTTGCCGACCAGCAGTTGCACCAGGCGGTACTGCGCCGAGTTGGTGTCCTGGTACTCGTCCACCAGCAGGTGGCGCACCCGGTTCTCCCAGTGCTCGCGCACTTGCGCGTTGTCCTGCAGGGCCAGTACCGGTTGCAGGATCAGGTCGTCGAAATCGAAGGCGTTGTAGGCTTTGAGGCTGCGCTGATATTCCGCGTACAGCAGGGCTGCGGCCTGTTCGAATTCGGTGCTGGCCTGCTTTACCGCCTGTAGCGGCAGGACCAGCTCGTTTTTCCAGTTGGATATCTGGTTGCGCAACGCTTCCGCGGCGAAGGCGCTGGCGCCCTTGCGCAGCAGTTCGTCGATCAGGTGCAGGCTGTCCTGGGCGTCGAAAATGGAAAAGTTGCTTTTGTAACCCAACCCCGGCGCTTCGCGCCGCAGCATGCGCATGCCGAGCGTATGGAAGGTAGACACTACCAGGCCTTTGCCGGTGTCTGCGTTCAGCAGCTTGCTGACACGCTCGCGCATTTCGCGCGCGGCCTTGTTGGTAAAGGTGACGGCAAAGATATTCTTTGCGGGAACGCCACACTCGCCGATGAGATAGGCGATCTTCTCGGTGATGACACGCGTCTTGCCGCTGCCGGCGCCCGCCAGCACCAGCAGCGGTGCGCTGACCTCGCGCACCGCGGCGCGTTGCTGGGGGTTGAGTTCAGCCACAATCAGGAACGGGCGGGGGGACAGCACATGGCCGCCATTGTAGCGGGCAATGGCGCGCGGCGGCAGCTTGTAAATTGCAGCGAACTAGTGTCCGGATGCGGACGCGGCCTTGTCGAGGCAGCGGTAGTTGATGGCTTCCTGCAGGTGCGCCGCCTGGATGAGTTCCTGCGCGTCCAGATCTGCAATGGTGCGCGCGACCTTGAGGATGCGGTGCACGGCGCGCGGCGAAAGCCGGAACCGGGCCACGGCTTTTTCCAGCACGCGCTGTTCGCCGGCTTGCAGCCGGCAGGCCTGTTCCAGCTGTCGCAACGGCAGCCGGGCGTTGAGGCAGCCGCGCTGTTGCTGGATGCCGCGGGCGTGCACCACCCGGGCGCGGACCGCGCTGCTGTCCTCGCCCGGTGCGTCCTGCAGCTGTCGCCAGGCGATGCGTGGCATGTCGACTTGCAGGTCTATTCTGTCGAGCAGCGGGCCGGAGATCCGGCCGCGGTAGCGGGCGACCTGGTCCTGCGTGCAACGGCAGCGACCGTCGGGGTCTCCGAAGTAGCCGCAGGGACAGGGGTTCATGGCCGCGACCAGCTGGAAGCGTGCCGGAAACTCGGCCTGCCGCGCGGCGCGCGATACCGTTATCTTGCCGGCTTCCAGGGGTTCGCGCAGCACTTCGAGCACGTGCCGCTTGAATTCGGCCAGCTCATCGAGAAACAGCACGCCGTTGTGCGCCAGTGAGATCTCGCCGGGACGGGGATTGCTTCCGCCGCCGGTGAGGGCGGCGGCCGACGCCGTATGGTGCGGGCAACGAAACGGCCGCTGTTTCCAGAGACGGCTGTCGAACCCGTCGCGGCAGCTCGACGTCACGGCTGCAGTCTCCAGCGCCTCGCTATCGTCCAGTGCCGGCAGTATGCCGGGTAGCCGGCTCGCCAGCAGTGTCTTGCCGGTCCCGGGGGGGCCGATGAACAGCAGGTTGTGTGATCCGCTGGCCGCGACTTCCAGTGCCCGCCGGGCATGCTGCTGTCCACGCACGTCCCGCAAGTCCATTGCCAGGGGCAAGGGGGCCGCGGCACGCGGCGAGCCGTTCGGCAGAGCAGTCGGGTCGTGGAGCTGGTTGCAGACCTCGTGCAGGTGCCGCGCGATACGCACGCCCGCGGAACCGGCGAGCGCAGCTTCATCGCCGTTCTCGGCGGCGCACACCAGCTGGCGGCGGCTGCCCAGGGCGCCGAGCGCGCAGGGCAGGATGCCGCGGACAGGACGGATCGCACCGCTCAGGGCCAGCTCGGCGACGAACTCGTAGTCCGCCAGCGGCGCCGCCGGGATCTGGGCCGAGGCGGCGAGGATGCCCAGCGCAATCGCCAGATCGTAGCGCCCGCCCTGCTTGGGGAGGTCGGCGGGCGCCAGATTGATGGTGATGCGCTTGGCGGGGAAGTCGAAACCGCTGTTCAGCAGAGCGCTGCGTACCCTGTCCTTGCTTTCACGAACGGCGGTTTCCGGCAGGCCGACAATCGACAGGGATGGCAGACCGTTGGCGATATGGGCTTCGACGCTGACGAGCAGCGCCTGCACGCCCAGCTGGGCGCGACTGAAAACGACGGCGAGTGACATGAGTTTCCATCCTTGGAAAACGAGGTTCAGTGGTGTTGTTCAGTTTCGCAGGTCAGTCTTTCAGCAGCCGTGCTTCGAGTTCAGCCACCTGCTTTTCCAGTTGTTCAATCTTTTCCCTTGAGCGCGCCAGCACCTTGCGTTGCACGTCGAATTCTTCGCGCGTGACAAGGTCAAGCTTAGCGAAGACTGCCTGGGTGGCGGCGCGCAGATTCTTCTCCAGATCGTTCTGAACGGCTTTTGCTGTTGCCGGCATGGCGCCACTGAGGCGTCTGGCGATGTCGTCTAGCACTTTGTTATCCAGCATGCGCTAACGATAGCGAAGCATGATTACAACGTCCATCCCTTATAAACAACACACTGCACCTGATCGGTGCACCGATTTGATGCGCGGAAATATTGCGCACCAGATCGGTGCGCAATATTTCCGTCATATACCTCCAGATGATCATAGATGTTTGATATGTAAGGAATAACTCGGGTGGCACGGTAACTGCAAAAGTAGCGCGTACACCTGAGGTGGACGCACCGTTTGCCATTAGGTCAATGATTGTTCCTCAAAAGTGATTAGCGGGATATAGGAGTCTCCATACGATGAAATACTCAAAAACCATTCTTGCCTCTGCGCTGTTTGCGGCAACGGGTGTTGCACAGGCCGAAATGAGCGCCAACCTTGGTGTGCAGAGCAATTACTATTTCCGGGGCATCACCCAGACCAACGACGGGGCTGCCGTGTCCGGTGGTATCGACTACAACCACGAGTCCGGCCTGTATGTCGGCACCTGGATGTCCAATATCGACTTTACTTCCGCGCCGAAAGCCAATGCCGAAGTTGATCTGTACGCCGGTTACGGTTCTGACATCGGCGATAGTGGTGTCAGCTACGACTTGAGCGCCTGGTACTACTACTACCCCGGTGCCGGTGGTGATGCGCAGAACGGGGAGCTGGATTATTCCGAAGCCAGCGGCAGCCTGACCTATGGTCCGGCCACTGCGAGTATCGCCTACACCATGTGGTCGGAAGCCAGCGATATCAATAACGTGGCCCAGCCGTTCCAGGATGGCGATATCTATTACCAGCTGGCGCTTGAGCCCGACTGGAACTACGAGGGCTTCGCACCCAGCGCATCGATCGGCTATTACTCCTTCGATCAGGACGGTGATGGTGGTCAGGACCTGGACTACACGACTTGGACGGTAGGCGTTGCCAAGGACGCCGGTGATTTCGGTTCGTTCAGCGTCAACTACGTA
>JASFNS010000172.1:0-5323 GCA_050116915.1 Thiogranum sp.
GGCCGGCCGGGAAGGAGCGTCTTAACGCGGTTCGTGGCGGCGACGCTTGCGCTGCTGCTCGGCGAGAAACTGTGCTATCTGGCGTTCCTGTTTGCGTTCGAGGCCGACAAAGCGGGCGCCAATACGCAGCATGTGCTGAACCGAATTCTGGCGCGCAAAGCGTATTTCCAGTTTCGTTTGAATCGGTCGGGTGCGCGGCAGCGACAACGTCGCGCCTGCCAGTATCTCCCCGCGGCCGGGTATGTTGCGCGTGTGCAGGAAGGCGCCGACGCCGGAGGCCGACAGATCGAAAGCCTCGCCATTGACGGTTTCACCATCCAGGTTGGGGATTCTGACCGGTACCGACAGCCCCGGACTCAGCCGCAGGCGAAAATTCTCCCGCCGCTGCACGCGCCCCATGGCCTTGGGCAGCGCCATTTCGTAGAGTGCCAGGCCGCCGTCGGTGCCGCTTTTCAGCAGTTGTGCCACGAAATGCAGCTCCATGCCGTGCAGGCGGCATTCGATGTGCAGCTTGCCGTTTTTCAGCAAGGCCTGGTGGGCGCTGACGGTACTGAGTTCGTCCAGATAGAAAACGCCGCGTTGCTCCTTGATGCCAAGTATTGCCGTGTTCGCCTTGTCCTTGCAGCCGGGTACCGTCGCGCAAAGCAGCTCGTGGTCGTGCTTCAATTGATGCAGGACCGCCCGGATCTTGGTTGCGGATGTGACCCGTTCCTCTCCGGGGCGCCGATCGCCCTGAAATGCCCGTTTCAGTGATGCAAGCATGCCCCAGTCAGCCTCGCAGTAAAATAGAAACCGGGGGAGTTGAACAGCTACACGACCGCGGGCACGATGCGTTGCCCGGTCCTCACCGGTTGAGTTCGATTATTGATGGTATTGCCGGATAATCGGCAGCAGGCTTGATGGCCTTGAGGATTTCGGCGCGGCCGGCCTCAGACCTTGCCGAGTTCGCGCCGGCCCAGGTCGGCTGTGGTGTCGCCACCGGACTTGTACAGGGAAGGGGTGCCGCACTGGCCGCGCAGAATGCTGAGCGCCTGTTCGACGTGTTGGCGGCCGGCCTCGAGAATTCCGCCGTTGGTTAGATTGCCGTTGCGGCAGGCGTCCAGGTTGCCGAGTATCTGTTGCCAGAGCCGTTTCAGGTTATCGGCCTGCGGCAGGCGCTTGAAGCACTGCCTCAGACCTTCGGCATCGGTGGCGAAGCCGAGCTGCGACAGCAGGTCTTCACGCTGCCGGTCCAGTTGTTCGAGTTCGAGGGTATGCTTGAGTTTCTCACCGGTGGTTAGCTCGAGGGCATCCATGTCACGCTGCGCGAGCGCTGTACGTTCCTCGCTCAGGCAGGCCAGCAGACGTTCCGTGCACTGCACTTCCTGTATCAATAGGTGTTCCAGTGCCTGCTGCGTCACTGTAGCTGCCATTGCTGTTTACCTCGCGCCCGTCAGTGCCTGTTCCAGGCTGATCAATTTATCGGCAATACGCTGCGGGTTGACGGCAAAGGTGCCGTTCTCGACCGCGCTGCGCACGGCCGCCACACGCTGGCTGTCGACCACCGGCTGCGTGCCCAGCTGAGTTTCAAGCTCGCGCAGATGATGGGCCTGTCCCGTCAGGCTGACGCGGTCGGCACCGCCTGTCGTTTTGCCCGATGCTTCCGCGCCGGCCTTGTCGCCGCCGTTACGCTGATTATCAACCGGTACGCCCTGACCACTGACATGCGTGGTCAATGACGCTATACGGTTGTTTTCAATCTCCATTTCAAGCTCCTCGAAGTCAATTCCACAGTGCTTACGATATCAATATCGTCACTGCTTTCAATAACTTTAGTCGCTTTTTGGCGCACCGTCACTAAAGCGTCACTTTTACGACGCCCTCCGAGACGACCACCGCCTCGACAGTACGGCGGGAGCCCTCGGCACGGATCCCGATGACATCACCCGACTTGCCGTCGCGTAGCGCCTTGCCCGATGAACGTATTTTCAGCGGGCCGTTTTCGGCGATGATACTGACACGCTCACCACGCTTGACCAGCGTCGGCTCCTGCAACATGGTCGGCGTAATCACGGTGGTGGTGGCAATGGTGCGCTTGGCCAGCAGTCCGACGGCCGCCTGTTTGTCGTTGTAGTAGCCATAGGGCAGGTTGGACAGATTGCGCTCGACCAGTTCCAGGTCGCTCGCCTCGATCCGGGTGCCGCGGGCCAGCGGCTGCCTGGCAACCAGCACCGGGCCGAAGACGTCAATGCGGGCCGACACGTAGATACTCCAGCCGCCCTGGTCGGGGCAGCGTACGCCGACGGTGGTGTTGCCCATGGCCCTGCCGCCCGGTGGCATGAAAGCTTCCAGCGGCGTGTGGCAGGCCTTGAGCTGAAGGCGGTGATCCAGCTGTCCCAGCTTGACCCGGCTGCGGCCCTGGTGCTGGTCACCGACAAAGCTCTCAAGAAAGCCTTGTGCCGCACTCCGTATAGCGGCATGGCTTTGCCACGTGGTTGCCGGCGGAGCGGCAACCACTTTCATGGGTTGCCAGGCGGCGATTGCTAACAGTATAAAAACGCTGGTGATTTTAAAATTCGGCATTTTTCTCACAATCCCTGCACATTGTATGACAGAGCATTACGCAAGTGGCGTGCCACAACCCCGCGATGGTCAAGCTTGACGGTCAAAAGCCGATAGCCCGGCATGGATTCATCCGACAAACCAAGGGAGTAAGCGATGAGCGGCGTGTTGGCAAGTGTTGATATGCGTACCCAGCTGGCCGGCCACAACCGGCTGGAGCTGCTGCTGTTCCGCCTGGACGGCAAACAGCTGTTCGGTATCAATGTATTCAAGGTGCAGGAAGTCATACAGTGCCCGTCGCTGACACAGATCCCGGATTCACACCCTGTGGTAAGGGGCGTTGCCAATATGCGCGGCCGCACGGTTACGGTCATGGACCTCGGCAAGGCCATCGGCGGGCGCGGTGTCGAAAATCCGCGGGAGAACTTCGTTGTTGTCACCGAATACAACCAGTTCGTTCAGGGCTTCCTGGTCGGCGGGGTGGATCGTATTGTCAATATGAACTGGGAAGAGATTCTCCCGCCGCCCAAGGGCATCGGCAACGACAATTACCTTACGGCGGTGACCAAGGTCGACGGCGAGCTGGTGGAGATTATCGACGTCGAAAAGGTGCTTGCCCAGGTAATCGGCTGGAACGAGGAGGTCTCGCAGGAGTTCGTCCAGCAGGCTTCCGAGTCACATGAACAACGGGAACTGCAGCCGGTCGTGCTGGTGGCGGACGATTCCTCTGTGGCCCGCAACCAGATCAAGCGCACGCTGCAACAGCTGGGTGTGGAGTGCGTGCTGGTCAACGACGGCCGCCAGGCGCTCCGGCTGCTTCAGCAGTGGGCCGACCAGGAAAGCGAAATGCCCCTGCACGAGCGCCTGTTCATGGTGGTCTCCGACATCGAAATGCCGGAAATGGACGGATATACCTTTACTACTGAAGTGCGCAAGGACCCGCGCATGAGCGACCTGCATATTCTCTTGCATACGTCTTTAAGCGGTGTATTCAATAACGCCATGGTGCAGAAGGTCGGTGCCGACGATTTCATTGCCAAGTTCCAGCCGGATGTTCTCGCCAAGAGCGTTTTGAGCCGCCTGAAGCACTGGCAGCAAGCGCGCTCCACAGCCTGACCCCGACTTGTCCAGTAAGCAGGGATGACCAGACGGCAGTGTTTGTATCAGCGGCCCGCGTGGTACGCTGATTTGCCGCCTGCCAGGCAACAAGAAAAGGAATTGCCCGTTTGCCATTTGCAAGCATAGACCCGGCCGAATACGACGAATTCCGCCAGTTTCTGGAGGATGCCTGCGGCATTCTGCTGGGTGAAAACAAGCATTATCTGGTGCAGAGCCGCCTCGGCAGGGTGGCCAGCGAAAGCGGTGTCGGGTCACTCGGTGACCTGGTCTGCCAGCTGCGCCGGGAGCGTTCCGGTGGAACCCTGCGCGAACGGGTTATCGAAGCCATGACCACCAACGAAACCTTCTGGTTTCGGGACAACCATCCGTTCGGCATTTTGTCCGATAGCGTATTGCCGGATTTCGTCAAGCGCAAACAACGCTCGCTGCGCTTGTGGTCGGCGGCCTGTTCGACAGGTCAGGAACCGTACTCGATCAGTATCACGATCCAGGAGTTCCTCACCAGGAACCCCGGGGCCTTCAACGACGTCCAGATCACCGCGACCGATATCTCGCCCGCCGTGCTGGAAGAGGCCAGGGCTGGCTACTACGACGCAATGGCCGTAGCACGCGGGCTGCCGCCCGAGATCAAGACCCGCTATTTTCAGCGCGACGCGCAGCACTGGGAGGAGCGCTGGAGATTGCGCGACGATGTGCGCCGTCGGGTACAGTTCGTGCGCGCCAACCTGCTCACCAGCTTCTCGCCGCTGGGGCGTTTTGACGTAATATTCTGCCGCAACGTGCTCATCTATTTCTCGGCGGAATCAAAGATCGACATTCTCAAGCGCATGGCCGCCAGCCTCAACCCGGGCGGCTACCTGTTCCTCGGCGCGTCCGAGGCGATCACGCAGTATTCGGACGCGTTCGATATGCTGCGCTGCAACCCGGGCGTGGTGTACCGCAAGAAATAGCCGCGGCCGGCGGTGGCTTTGCCACTGTTTGCCGCCCGGCGGTCAGGGATTGCCGCCGGTAACCGCATGGAACGCATCATCCTCTCCTAAGTGACTGAAATATAGAGTCTGCTGTCGGTTGGCACGCAGGTTGCTCAGTGTTCTGCAACGAATGTTTGCAGGAGGTCACATGGCAATCAGTTTTGACAAGGCGCTGGGCGGAATGCCCGCTCAACTGTCCCTGTACAGTAAGCGTTCCAGTCTGCTGGCGTCGAATATTGCCAACGCGGATACGCCGAACTTCAAGGCGCGCGATATCGACTTCCGCGACGTGCTGGCCGCGGCCTCCGGCGACCGGTTGGCGTTGCACACAACGCGCCCGGGACATATCGGCGGCAGCAACTCTCTGTTGCCCGATCCCGAACCGATGTACCGCATTCCCACACAGCCTTCGCTGGACGGTAACACCGTCAATACGCAGATTGAACAGGCCGAGTTCGCCGAAAACGCCGTCCGCTATCAGTCGACCCTGACATTCCTGGGTGGCAGGTTCCAGTCGCTGAAGCTGGCCATCAAGGGAGAATGATAGATGTCCTTGTTTGATGTATTTGGTATCGCCGGCTCGGCCATGAGTTCGGAGTCAGTGCGCCTGAACGTTACGGCCAGCAACCTGGCGAACGCTCAGAGTATCGGACCGGATGAGGCCAGCACTTATCACGCCCGCCACCCGGTGT
>JASFNS010000173.1:0-5293 GCA_050116915.1 Thiogranum sp.
CCGAAGGCGGCGATGCGGACGCGATGATTGCGGAAGGGCGACGTGTACTGAGTGCGATCCCGGGTGTGCGCGACGTCTTTACCGGTGAGGCGGTAAAGACCGACGCCGCCTACCGTTACTGCTGGAACGTGGTGTTCTGTCATCCAGCGGTGATCGATTCCTATCGCGAACACCCCGATCACGTGAAGTTCGCCGACACACATTTCCGTCCGGTTGCTGCCGACCGTATCAGTGTGGACTACAGGAAACTTGTATAAACGTCCCGAAAACGACGTAATATGCGGTGCCGGCCATGCGCAATGATCCTGGTACACCATTCAAACCGGAAAAGCGGCTTGGGCAACGCGTGCGAAGCCCGACAAAGCGCTTCTGACGCGCTACACTTGCGTTCGATTCAACTCAGGCAAACTGCCACAGAAGGGAGAACAGTGTGTCACAAACGACTTTGCATGGCGGCTGCCTGTGCGGATCGGTGCAGTATGAAGTCAGTGGCGACGCCAACCGGTTCTACCACTGCCATTGTCACCGTTGCCGCAAGGCTTCGGGCACCGGCCACGCCACCAACCTGATACTGCAGCCGGGCACGCTGACCTGGGTCGCGGGCGAGGCGTTGCTGGGGCGTTACAAGGTGCCGGAGGCCGAGCGCTTTTTCACCTGCTTCTGCAGTAACTGCGGCAGTCCGCTGCCCAGAGTGGTGCCGGAGCTGGAGCTGGTCGTGATCCCGGCCGGCTCCCTGGACAGCGCACCGCCGCTTGCACCACAGGCAAGGATCTTCTGGGATTCGCGCGCCGACTGGTCATGCGCGGCGGGTGATCTGCCGGTGTTTGCGGAGTACCCGCCAGCCCGCTAAAGTGAGACGCGAACGAGGGTCGCTGCAACAGCCCTGCGGCCGGATTACCAGTGACGTACCCGGCCGGTATCCACGTGGACGAAATCCGATTTCCTGTAGTAACCGACACCGCCGGCGCGCAACGCCAGTGCCGCGTCCCGTACCTTTGCGCTGTCCACGCCGCTCAGGCGAATATCGAGCGCCTGGCCCTGCATGTGCAGACTGCGCTTGGCCACACCCGTGGAACTGTTACGCAGCTTCGCATTGGTGGCGGGCGACCGGTAGCCGGAGATGATTTCCACCTGGCCGCGGTGCCCGACCTCGGTCTGGATGGCATGCACCACGTCATACAACTTCGGGTCGATGCTGTGCACGTCGCCGGAGCGGAAGTCGCGCAGCAGGTAGTCGAGACGCTGGCAGGCCTCGGCAACAAATTTGCCGTCGCGGAAGTAGCACAGCTCCAGGCGTTCGCTGGTATGCGTATTGACCAGGCTGATGAATCGCCGGGTGGATGCGCTGGCAGTGGCGAACGGGAGAAGGCCGCTCGCCAGTATCAGCGCGCCACTGCAGTTGCGCAGAAAGCCCCGCCGCGCGGGGTCGTGAGAAGGATGGTTAAACAAATGATCGGCTGCGTCGTCTGGCCCTTGCATGAAAACCCCTGCATCTGTAGGTACTTTAAAACGAAGCCGCGGATCCAAAAATCCGCACCTTCCGCCGTGTTATTATTAACGGCGCCCAAGCCTCGGACTATAGCGGGCCAGGCTGTGAAAGTCATGCGAAAATCCCTGATCCCATTGTTGTTATTGCTGATTTGTGGACCGGTCCACGCGTTGACGCCGACCGAGGAATACATCCGCCAGTACAACGAGGCGATTCAGGAAGGGGCGGATGGTGTGATTGCCGGTAACCGGGTCGCGGCGGTTTCGGTGCTGACCGGTTTTTACGCCCGGCGCGGCTTCCGGCCGGCCTGGCACGACCGCCCGCGCTTTCAGGCGCTGCTGGCGCTACTGAAAGCCGCGCCCGGGCACGGCCTCGACCCGGAGGACTATCACTACCGGACACTGTCCACATGGCCGGCCGCGAGTGATGATCCCCGCCAGCAGGCGGAGCAGGACATTCTGGCCACCGATGCGCTCATCCGTTACGGCTATCACCTGTATTTCGGCAAGGTCGATCCGGCGAATCTGGATCCGGACTGGAACCTGACGCGCCGTCTGGATGACAAGGATCCGGTGGCGGTGATCGAGGCCGCCGTCTCAGCGCCGTCCCTGGCCGCCTATGTGGATACCAAGCTGGCACCGAACGGGCCTTTCTATACCGGGCTGAGACAGGCGCTGGCGCACTTGCGCGACATCGCCCGCGCCGGCGGCTGGCCTTCGGTGCCTGCCGGGCCGACCCTGAAACCCGGCGATGAGAGCCGGCGGGTTATTGCCCTGCGGGCGCGGCTGAGGGTTACCGATTCACAACTGGACCCGCAGGTCGAGCGCCCGGCATTCTATGATCCGCAGCTGGTGGCGGCGGTAGAGCGCTTTCAGCGCCACCACGGACTGACGGTGGACGGTGCCGTTGGCCGCCTCACCCTGCGGGCGCTGAACGTGCCGGTCGAATCCCGCATTGACCAGATCCGCGTGAACCTGGAACGCACCCGCTGGGTGTTTCATGACCTGGAAGCGCGTTACCTCATCGTCAATATTGCGGGTTTTCATGCCTACGTCATGGAAAACGGTAAAAGCGTCTGGGACAGCCGGGTGGTAGTCGGCACGCCTTACCGCAAGACGCCGGTGTTCAAGGCGAAGATGACTTACCTGGTGCTCAATCCGACCTGGACTGTTCCGCCGACCGTTCTGAAAAAGGATATTATTCCAGCCATCCACCGCGATCCGGGGTATCTGGCGAGGAAGAATATGGTGTTGCTTGATACCTCGGGCCAGCAGGTGAACGTTGCTGACGTCGACCTGCAGAAGCTGACAGTCAACTATTTCCCCTACATCGTGCGCCAGGAGCCGGGACCCCAGAATGCGCTTGGGCGCATCAAGTTCATGTTTCCCAACGGACACTTCGTCTACCTTCACGATACGCCCGGTCGCGACCTGTTCGAGCGCGCCGACCGCACCTTCAGCTCCGGGTGTATCCGGGTGGAACATCCGCTGACCCTGGCCGAACTGCTGCTTGACGACCCGGTCAACTGGAACCGTACAGAAATCGAAGCGCGGCTGGCGGAAGGGGTTACCCAGACGGTCAACCTGAAAAAGCCGATCACGGTGTTCCTGGTGTACTGGACCGCGGAACCGGAAGCCGATGGCGGCGTGAATTTTTTCAATGACGTGTACGCGCGCGACCCGGCCGTGCTCGAAGCGCTGCAGCAACCGTTTCGCTTTATACCGTTACGCTGATTGCGTATTAACCGCGAGTGACGGCAGCGTGCTTTACACCACAGTCAGTTTTCGCCCATACGGAAAAACGTCAGCGCATTCGTCAGCCGCACTTTCTGCTCCAGCTCTGGAGGCAATCGGCTCATCCAGGTGCGGTGAAAGTCGATGAATCGTCGATATTCCTGCCAGCCCGTATCGGGCTGGTCCCAGCTGTCGAGGTTTTCCACCGGCCACACGGGGTCCGAGCCAATCATGAAACGCTCAGGGAAGGCCTCGATTAACGCGAGCCACTGCGGAAGGAGGGCGCCGTCCGCGCCGCTCATGGGGTTGTTGACGAAACGCCAGGGATCGCGCGCCGACAATTCGACCCATACGTTTGGGCACCGGGTCATGACGGCGGACACCTGCTGTGGCGTGAGCACGGCACCGGCGTGCGCCCAGAGAAAACGCGTCTCAGGCTGTGCGCGGCACAGCCCTTCCAGGTAGTCCGGCCGGCTGAGTTCCGTGTGCAGCAGCAGCGGTACGTCGAACTCCGCGGCCATGGCGGCCAGTCCGCTGACTACGGGGCTGCGCCAGTGAGGGGTGAAGCCCCCGATCAGGTGCAGCTCGCCGATACCCCGGTAGTCGCCGCTCTCGAGTGCCTGCCGCGCGCGGCCCAGTACGCCCTTGTCGTATGCCCAGCTCGACCATTCGCCGGGCGTGCGGTAGGGACTCCAGACCGCGACAACGCGATCCGGGGCCAGTCGTTTCAGGCGCAGGGCATAGTTTGCCGGCGTGCCGATGACAACCGCGAGCGCAACGTCGTTGTCAAACAGGGTGTCAACGGCCTGCCGCGCAGACGTCACATCTTCCTGGCTCCATTTATAATGGACGTGAACGTCAGCCAGCGGCGGCGCACACACGGCGAGCACCGGGACGCAGCACAAAGCCGCGCACAACAGCCGCCCAGCCTGCCGGCCGCCACTGGCGTTCTCATCGCGCCGGCGGCCGGACATGTGCTGACAGGCTTTGCCTGCACTCCCTGTGGTGCCGGGTTGCGCGCCATCGGCGCTATATACCGTCGTTGCACACAGAACTCCGGCGCCGTGCCGGCCCGGTCGGCAAACACGCGGTTTACTGCTGGTTGCTGCCGCCCGGCCCAGGTCCATAGCCCTGACCGCGTCCGTAGCCGGGACCCATCATGCCGCCACCGGGGCCCATACCCCGACCGGGGCCCATACCGCCGCCCGGGCCGGACCGATAGCCGGGACCCATACCTTCACCGGGGCCCATACCGCCGCCCGGGCCGGGCCCATAGCCGGGACCCATACCTTCACCGGGGCCCATACCGCCACCGGGTCCGTAGCCGGGGCCCTCATCCGGACCGCGCCCGTAGCCGCCGGGGCCCCCCGCACCGGGTCCACGCCCGTAGCCAGGACCCATGCCGCCGCCGGGTCCGGGTCCGTAGCCGGTGTCGTCACCCGGACCGCGTCGGTAACCGGGTCCCCCTGCGCCGGGCCCCGGTCCATAGCCGGGTCCCGGCCCGTAGCCCGTGTCGTCACGCGGACCGCGCCCGTAGCCCATGCCTGAGCCTGGCCCGCGCCGGTTGCCCATACCGAAACCCGAGCCGCCGCGGTCGCCCGGTCCGTAGCCCTGGTCGTAGCCGGGTCCGGGCCCATAGCCCGGTCCTCTGTTGCTGCTGCCCATACCCATTCCACCTGCC
The DNA here is from genome assembly GCA_050116915.1 of Thiogranum sp. Classification (GTDB taxonomy): domain Bacteria; phylum Pseudomonadota; class Gammaproteobacteria; order DSM-19610; family DSM-19610; genus Thiogranum. Next base: position 4,904 of record JASFNS010000173.1, read on the forward strand.
AGAGCTACGCCTGAACAGGCGGCCCCCGCGAGTACAGCAATAAGCATCCCGCCTGTTGTTACTTTTGTCATAACTGTCTCCTCAGACTGAAAAACATCACCATCCCTCGAGGGACGTACCTTGCAGTGGCCGCTCCGGTCCGACTGTTTGTGGTAAGGCAGTCCTATCCTTTTAATCTAGCATATTGCGCATGGCCCGCTCGGCGAGCTCGTCCGAACTTCCGGCCGGTTGCGGCGTCTCGATCCGTTATCAGGTGTTTTTTCCAGGTTGTTGATTTGCTGCAAATGCGGTTATCGCTTTCAGGTTTCAGCACATCGGCTTCGCGTGGCACGACGTTGCACGGTGGGTTATGCTGCAACAGATTAAGCGATGTTAGTTAACAGATACGGT
>JASFNS010000174.1:0-5287 GCA_050116915.1 Thiogranum sp.
CTGGCACTCGGTGCGCTGGCGATGTGGATTCTGATGCAGTTCGTCAACCCGCTAACCGCGGCCTTGACCTTTGCTTCGCTGATCGGCTACGCGGTGATTTATACCCTGTACCTGAAACGCGCCACACCGCAGAACATTGTCATTGGCGGCGCGGCGGGTGCTGCGCCGCCGGTGCTGGGCTGGACGGCTGTTACCGGCCATATCGATCCCAACGCGCTGTTGCTGTTCCTGATTATTTTCGTCTGGACGCCGCCGCATTTCTGGGCGCTGGCGATTCACCGGCGCCATGAATATGCCAAGGTCGATATCCCGATGTTGCCGGTTACCCACGGGGTGGACTTCACCCGGCTGCAGGTGCTGCTGTACACGATGCTGCTGGTAGTGGTGACAGTCATGCCCTACGCGACGCGCATGAGCGGCCTGGTGTATCTCGTGGGCGCTGTGACGCTGGGCATCGGCTTTCTCTATCATGCCTGGAGATTGATGCGCGACGACAGTGGCAAACAGGCGATGAAGACCTTCGGTTATTCGATTATCTATCTGATGGCCCTGTTCGCTTTTCTCCTGATCGACCATTACGTCTTGATTCACCTGCCGATTTAACCATGCACACCGCCACGGCGCTGCCGTGGCGGTGCTGTTGCCTGCCCCCCACGTTCATCCTGGTGTCTGCAACCGTCGGTCCGAGCACATTACGCCCGGTTGTTTGACGTTCGTTGCAACGACTCAACCCCCGGTGTCGATTTTTTCAAAGCTTGTGCGCTGCTAGACTGCCCGCGGCTGTCAGCTGCCGGGTTTTCGATGGTTGCGCCGGCCGCACCGGGCAGAGGGATTGATGTGCAGCTGCCACAGGCGCGCCGCGGATGGCCGCGTGCCGCGTATTTGATCACGATCAAATACGCGGGTGCGGAGTTTGTGTTTGAATCCGGCACGGGTCGCAACCGGCCAGCGTAAAGGATTTTCCTGGATACGGCGCCAGCCGGGGAACGAAACTGCGGGGATTTGTCTATGAAACCATGCGTTTATATACACACCAATCACAAGCAGATTGTGGGTGCACACGTTGCGGAGCACGCCTTGCGTCGCTATTCCAGCAACAATGACAAGTTCGACGTCAAGGTTATACAGCTGAAGGATTACCCGTTTTTCAGTGCCCGCGAGGGGCAGCTGTACCTGCGCGACGGCATGCGCCGGCCCTGGCTGAACAATGACTTGCAGTCGTTCACGCCCTTGCGCTTCATGCCGCCCGAGCTGATGGGCTATGAGGGACGTTCGGTGGTGATCGATCCGGACATCTTCGCGGTCTCCGATGTCTGGGATCTGTTGTCGCGCGATATGCAGGGCAAGGCAGTCATGTGCCGGCCGCGTACCGGAACCAAGGGCAAGTTTGATCGCTGTCTCGCCAGCAGCGTCATGCTGCTGGATAACGCCCGGCTGAGGCACTGGAAAGTCGAGGACAATTTCAACGAGATGTTCGAGGGCAAACGGGACTACATGAACTGGATTTGCCTGAAGACCGAGCCGGCCGGCAGTATCGGTTTGTTCGAGAACGAATGGAACGACTTCGACAGGCTGACCTCCAGGACACGCATGCTGCACACGACCAAGCGCAAGACCCAGCCGTGGAAGACCGGTTTGCCTATAGATCACAGGCCTCGCGAAAAATTTCCCTATTTTCCGCCGCTTGCCTGGGTGATGAAGGCGCGGCGCAAGGTGTTCGGAGAGTATGCCTTTCTGGGCCACTACAAGCCGCACCCGGACCCGAACCAGGAGAAACTGTTCTTCGGTTTGCTCAAGGAATGCCTGGAGCAGGGTAAGGTCAGCGAGACAATGATCCGCGAACAGATGAATCAGAATCACGTGCGTCATGATGCCTTCGAAGTCCTGGACAAGACGCCGCCGTTGTCGCCGGCGTGATTGCCGCTGATTGACTGCCTGACTGCCTGTCCTGGCCGGGTTGCCATGACGGGCCGCTCTGTGACACACAGTTGCCGGAGGACGGATCGGCCATGGAATATTGTGTTTTTATTCATACCAATCACAAGCAGATTGTCGGTGCCCTGGTTGCGGAGTACGCCCTGCGGCGTAACTCAAACAACAACGACAAGTTCGACGTTCGCATTATCCGACACGAAGACTACCCGTTTTTCCGCGAACACGAAGGCCGGCTCTACCTGCGCGACGGCGTCAAGCGACCCTGGTTCAACGACGACCTGCAATCTTTCACACCATTGCGCTTCATGCCGCCGGAACTCATGGGGTACCGGGGACGTGCCGTGGTTATCGATCCGGACATTTTTGCTGTGGGCGATGTCTGGGAACTGCTGTCTCGCGACATGCAGGGCAAGGCCATCATGTGCCGCCGGCGCGCCGGGCCCAAGGGCGCCGTGGACCGCTGTCTCGCCAGCAGTGTCATGCTGCTGGACAATGAAAAACTGACCCACTGGAACGTCGCGGACACTTTCGAGCGGATGTTCACCTTCGAACAGGACTATCAGCCCTGGATCTGCCTGAAAGACGAACCCCGGGAAACCATCGGCCTGCTCGAGAGCGTGTGGAACGACTTCGACAAGCTGGATGACAACACCAAGATGATCCACAACACCCGTCGCCGGACGCAGCCGTGGAAGGCAGGGTTACCGATCGACTGGCGCCCCGCGGAGAAATTCCGCCTGTTTCCACCGCTGGGGTGGCTGATGCGGGCGCGGCGTCAGCTGTTCGGCGAATATGCGTTGCTTGGTCGCTACAAGCCGCACCCGGATCCGAACCAGGAACGTTTCTTTTTCGGCCTGCTGAAAGAATGTCTGGAAAAGGGCATCGTGAGCGAAGCCATGATTCGTGAGCAGATGAGTCGGAATCATGTTCGCCACGATGCCCTGGAGGTGATCGACCGGACGCCGCGGCTTGCAGGTGCCTGGCGCTGATGAAACGGGTTTGTCGGCTGAATGCGGTCTGGTCTTGATGGCAGCCGACCACGCCAGGATACCCTGGAGACTGGTTGCAGCTGGGCGTGGCCCGTCTTTCCGGCATGGTTGCGGGCAGGCGCGCGAATATCGTCAATCTGCCCGAAGTACCGACCCCGGGAGCCAGGTCGGGCCTTGGCCTGAAACTGTTGTGATGTCCCTGATCGCTGAAGGCTGTCGAGACAGGTTTCCCTCACATGAATGACGTATTGCAGCAATCACTGGAAGCCAGCGGTGTTGCCGTCTGTGTCAAGGACGCTGACAAGCGGGTTCTCAGTCAGAACGCGTGCTGCCGAAAAATATGTGGTGAGCAACAGGGTGAAAAATGCACCGTAGGGTGTATGGAGCTGTATGCCAATGACAAAACCCAGCAGTGGAAGGGCTGGGGTAGCCGTTTATACAGGAACAGTTTGCTTCACGGCGAGTTTTTCGACGTTACCCTGCTGTGCACTGCGGACAACATCGTAACGTTTCTTCAACCGCTCGCCGACAAGTACCGGATGGCGCATGCCTACTATCGTGACAAAGGGTTAACCGGACGGGAACTGGATGTTGTTTCCTTCATGGTCAGGGGCGTGTCGAATCAAGAGATCTGCGAATCGCTCTCGATTTCCAAAGCGACCTTGAGAACACATTTGAACAACATCTACCGGAAATGCCGGGATCTGGGTGAGGAGCCGGAGTTCGTTCCGGCGAACAGGCGGCAGTTCTACGGGGTGGACAGTCGGATCGAGGACGGTTTGCCGTCGGCTGTGAACCGGCATGTCGGTGAAAAACCGGCTGATCCCTAGTCGTCGTCCTGCCATTTCACCTGGTGCCGTGCAAGGCCTCCGGGAATTGACGCAGCGGGCCTGTCAGCCGCGGTCGTGTCGTTACTGAAGCGGCTCCATTTGCGATTTTTCGCGCGGTGTTGTGTCGGCGTGTCCGTTCCCCGCGTGCGGTGCCGCGGCGTCGATCAGTATCAGGACTTTCCCGAAGGCTGCAGCCCGGCGGCGCGGCGCGTCTTTATGCCGGGTTCGCAGTGACGGCGCGCTGACTGGCGCACCGGTATTACTGCACTACACTTGTACTCCTTTGTGCCGTCCTGGCACCCGGGGTGCGGCCGGGCGGGCCTCGACACCTCTCGCGAGATAGCTTGTCAGGCGCGCCGAAGGCTTTACCTTTAGTACATTTGTATATTATTATTTTATGTTTTTATGACCCGCTCGGGGCAGCCCAACCAGTTTGCGCGTGATGAGGCAGTAACAATGGCACATACCGGGATCGCCAGTACCCAGCAGTACAACTACGAAATCATTAAGAAATTTGCGGTTATGGCCCTGGTGTGGGGATTGTTGGGCATGGCAGCCGGCGTCTACATTGCCTCCGAGCTGGCGTGGCCGTTCCTCAACTTCGACATCCCGCAAATCACCTTCGGGCGTCTCCGGCCCGTGCACACCACGCTGGTAATCTTCGGCTTCGGGGGCAGCGCACTGTTTGCCACCTCCTATTACGTGGTGCAGCGTACCTGTCAAACGCGCCTGTACAGCGACTGGATGGCGACTTTTACCTTCTGGGGCTGGCAGCTGGCGATTGGTCTGGGCGCACTCAGCTACATGTTCGGATATACCCAGTCGCGTGAATACGCCGAATTCGAGTGGCCCATCGACCTGCTGATTGCGGTTACCTGGGTGGTGTATCTGGCTCTCTATGTCCAGACCCTGCGCCGCCGTTCGCAGCCGCATATCTACGTCGCCAACTGGTTCTATATGGCCTTTATTCTGGCTACGGCGATACTCCACATCTTCAACAACCTGGCTGTTCCTGTCGGGCTGTTCAGTCTGAAGTCCTACAGCCTGTTTTCCGGTGTGCAGGATGCCATGACCCAGTGGTGGTACGGGCACAACGCGGTCGGGTTCTTCCTCACCGCCGCGTTCCTCGGAATGATGTACTACTTCGTGCCCAAGCAGGCCGGGCGCCCGGTGTATTCCTACCGGCTTTCGATCGTGCACTTCTGGGCGCTGTCGTTTCTCTACATGTGGGTGGGTGCCCACCATCTGCACTGGACCGCGCTTCCCGACTGGACGTCCACACTGGCGGCAACGTTCTCCATCATGCTGCTGCTGCCGTCCTGGGGCGGCATGATCAACGGCATCATGACGCTGTCGGGTGCCTGGGAGAAGTTGCGTACCGACCCCATCATGCTGTTCCTGATTACGGCGCTGTCGTTTTACGGCATGTCGACCTTTGAAGGGCCGCTGATGTCGCTGAAGAGCGTGAACGCCTTGTCGCACTATACCGACTGGACCATCGGTCACGTGCATTCGGGGGCGCTGGGCTGGGTC
>JASFNS010000175.1:0-5261 GCA_050116915.1 Thiogranum sp.
TTCAGTATCCAGGCAGATCTGTGGTTATGGCGACCGGGGCAATGGTTGCCACAAGCCAGCCCATGGCGACGGCGGCTGCACTCCAGATCCTCAGGCGCGGTGGTAATGCAATAGATGCAGCCGTCGCGGCAAGTGCCACGTTCAGCGTTACCGAACCGCTTTCCACAGGCATTGGCGGTGATTGCTTCCTTCTCTACCATGAGGCGGCGACAGGTGAGCTGCACGCACTGAACGGCAGTGGTCGTGCTCCTTGTCGTGCGACCCCTGACACTCTGCGTGCATCTGGCATGACAACCGTTCCCGAAAGGGGGATCCTCTCTGTGAGTGTCCCGGGGGCCGTTGACGCGTGGCAAACCGCAGTTGAGCGTTTTGGTACCTGTGATTTCGGAATGCTTCTCGAGCCCGCTATTGAATACGCGGAAAACGGCTTCGCTGTGACACCGGTCATCGCCGGCGTCTGGGACAAGCACGCCGGACTTTTCAGGCAGTCACCTGACAGTGCGCGATCATTTCTGGTCGCCGACAAGGCGCCTGCAGCAGGTGCCCTGCATTGCTTTCCGGATCTTGCGCGGTCTCTGCGGCTCATTGCCCAGCAAGGCAAAGATGCGCTCTATCGGGGGGTGCTTGCTGAAGAGCTCATACGATTCAGTGATGAGCACAATGGCCTGCTGGCAATCGAGGATCTTGCCAATCACCGGTCAGAATGGGTTGAGCCTGTATCCAGTGTTTACGGCGATCTGACAGTTTTCGAGGTGCCGCCCAATTCGCAGGGCATCACGGCGCTGATGACGCTGAATATCCTCGAGCAAGCCGGCCTCGGAAGCCTTCAGCATCTCGGCCCGGCGCATATACACGTGGTGACAGAGGCGTTCAAACTTGCGCAGGCAACCGGGGCGCGTTATATCGCCGATCCCGCATTCAGTGACGTTCCGGTTCAGGCGCTGCTATCGGAGCGGTTTGCGCAACAGCAATATGCCCGCATTGATCCAGACGCGGCGATGCCTTTCCCTGTCTTGCCGGGATTGCCGGAGCACAAGGACACTGTCTATCTGACCGTGGTGGACAAGGATCGTAACATTGTTTCGTTCATCAATAGCCTCTATCACCCGGGTGGCAGCGGGATGGTTGCGGGAAGCACCGGGATACTCCTGCAAAACCGGGCTGCCTGTTTTGTGCTTGACAGACATCATGCCAATTGCATCGCGCCAGGCAAGCGCCCAATGCATACCATCATTCCGGCAATGGCCTATCGCGGCGGGAAGCCGGTACTGTCTTTTGGCGTGATGGGCGGTAGTTACCAGCCGCTGGGCCATGCCTGTGTGATCAGCAACTGGCTCGATTTTGGCCTCGATATACAGGAGGCAATCGACGCACCACGATTTCATGTCGAGAACGGCGCGCTGGTTGTCGAGCGGCCTGTTCCGCAAACGACGCGCCAGGCGCTTGCTCGTCTTGGCCACCGGGTGGTGGAGGCCGGGGCGCCAATCGGCGGCGCACAGATGATCTACATAGACCGGATGAGCGGCGTCTTGCACGGTGCCTCCGATGCACGCAAGGATGGTTGTGCACTCGGTTACTGACCTGAACTGTGCAGGACGCAGCCAGGGAGGGCTTACCCAACGGCAGAGTCGATATCGTCGATTTCTTCGATGGCATCAATGAACTGCAATCTGGTCATTCCGTCCATCGATTCGACATGATATCCCTCGGACCAGGAGAGCAGTTTCTGGATCTCTTCGCGACGTGCCTCAGCGTCTTCACCAAACAGAAGAATGACCAGATAGGGTTTATTGCAACTGGTGATGTGCTTGAGGCGTATGCGCGCGTCCGTCAGTTCCCTGACCCGTGAAGGGAGGCCGCCGTTTTCGTTGATTTCCAGCTGCGGGCAGGCAACCAGCAGAAATCGCGAGGGCAGTCTTCCGTGGTTGCGCTGCCAGCGGTTGAGAACAGATAAGACGAAGCCGGGGACGCTTGCCACGCTCCAGCTTGCGATATAAATCGGTAGTCCGGTGATTTCCAGCGGTTGCGACGTCGATTCCATATGTCCTCTCCTGGTCTGATCCGGTCCGGCAAGGGGCAAGAGAAGTCTATAACAAAATATCTCCAATATACCTAAACAGTAGAAAATAATTATTTAAATATTGCGTAAAAGCGAGTATATAGAAAAATAATACTAATGTGATTCAATTATGGAGGAAATGGATCCATGGACGCCGTCGACAGGAAAATTCTGGACCTCCTGCAAACGGATGCCAGCCTGACGGTCAAGCAAATTGCCGAACAGATTCCCCTGTCCGTTACGCCGTGCTGGAAGCGCATTCAGAAGCTGGAAGCGAAGCACTTTATTCGGGCCCGGGTCGCGCTGCTGGATCCCGGTATGGTCAACGCCAGCGTCACCGTGTTTGTAGCGATCAAGACTGACCAGCACACAGGGGAGTGGATAGAGCGCTTTGACCGGGAAGTGGCCAGGTTGCCGGAGGTCATGGAGGTCTATCGAATGAGCGGAGAAGTGGACTATTTGCTGCGCGTGGTGACCAGCAGTATCGAGGCCTATGACCAGTTTTATAAAAAGTTGATTGGCCGGATCGAGTTAGCGAATGTCACATCCAGTTTTGCGATGGAGCAGATAAAGTACACCACGGCACTGCCCATAAACATCGAGACTGGTGATCGCCGCTAGTTTCATCGGGGCGTTTCAACCCGGCACCTTCGGCGGTACAGGGTGGTAATCGCGAACACGCGTATTTGGCTGTTTCACTGTGACGAGACTGTTTCAATTGTCGTTTTCGGGTAATAATGACTGTTTTCCGCCCCCGGGGGATTTGTTATGAAAGCGGTCCTGCTTGATGGTTTTGGCGGTCCGGAGGTGCTCAGGATCGCGGAAGTACAACAACCGACCCCTGCCGAGGGACAGGTCCTCATCAAGGTCGCCGCAACATCGGTAAATCGTCCCGATATCGTGCAGCGCGAAGGTAATTATCCTCCACCCAAAGGCGATTCGGAGATTCCCGGTCTGGAGGTTGCCGGCGTTGTCGAGGATACTGGACCGGGGGTGACTTCATACCAGCGCGGAGATCGTGTCATGTCCCTCGTTGGCGGTGGCGGTTATGCACAATATGCCGTCGCCTATGCCGATCACCTGATTCCGGTTCCGGAAACCATGAGTTTCGAGTCGGCAGCCTGTGTCTGCGAAAGCTACATTACCGCGTTCCTGAATATCTTCATGCTGGGTGGTTTGAAAGGCGGGCAGGTCTTGCTTGCCCATGGCGGTGGCGGCGGTGTAAACACAGCTGCTATCCAGTTGTGCCGAACGCTGCTACCGAATGCCAGGGTTGTGGTTACCGCTTCTGCGGGAAAAATCGAGCGTGTCAGGCAGCTCGGTGCCGATCTCGTGATCAATTACCGGGAGGAAGATTTCGCAGAGGCGATCAGGGCATATACCGAAAAAAAGGGTGCCGATGTTATTCTCGACCATATTGGTGCGACCTATCTGGCGCCGAATATGAAGTCGCTCGCTGTTGGCGGTACTCTCGTGATCATCGGCATCATGGGTGGCGCAAAGGCCGAGCTCAACCTGGCGCTTATGATGGTCAAACGTCAGCGGATCATCGGTTCCGTGCTCCGCTCTCGCTCAGTAGACGAGAAGCGGGAGATCGTTGCGGAGTTTTGCAGAACCGTGATGCCGAAGTTTTCCGACTGCAGCATCGAGCCGGTCATCAGTCAGACCTATGCGCTCGAGGATGTTGCCGAAGCCCACAGAACGATGGAGCAGGGAAAACATTTCGGGAAGATCGTGCTGACGATAGATCCGTGATCGCACCCGGTCCATATCCCGCGTTCCTGGACTGACGAAGCCGGGGAAGTCGGGGGAATCCTTACGCAAACCCAGTCTTGGCTGGTTCAGGGAGCAGTAGCGTCATGAACACAGAACTTTATAGAGCGGCCCTTGAATATCATCGCGCCGATCCCGCCGGCAAAGTCGCTATAGAAGTGACCAAGCCAATGGTTACTCAACTGGACCTTTCTCTGGCCTACTCGCCTGGCGTTGCGGCGGCGTGCGAGGAAATCGCACGCGATCCCAATGAGGCGTTTACTCTGACCGGGCGCGCAAATCTGGTCGGTGTCATCACCAATGGTACGGCCGTTCTCGGGCTGGGTGCGATCGGGGCGCTTGCCGCAAAACCCGTGATGGAAGGTAAGGCGGCGCTGTTCAAGAAATTTTCCGGCATTAATGTGTTCGACATCGAGATCGAGGAGCGCGATCCGGCCAGGTTTGTGGATATCGTTGCCGGACTGGAGGCGACCTTCGGCGGAATTAACCTCGAGGACATCAAGGCACCGGAATGTTTTGAAATCGAACAGGCGTTGCGTGAGCGTTTGAACATACCGGTGTTTCATGACGATCAGCATGGTACTGCGATCATAGTCGTCGCCGCGCTCCTGAACGGGCTCCGCCTCGTCGGCAAACAGATCGATACGGTCAAACTGGTTGTTTCAGGGGCGGGCGCGGCAGCGATAACCTGTCTTGATCTCCTGGTGAAGCTCGGGATGAAAAAGGAAAATATAACGGTAACGGATATTGCCGGTGTCGTGTATCAGGGCCGTAACGAAGACATGGATCGCTGGAAGGCATGCTATGCCATCGAGACCGGGGCGCGTACATTGTCGGACGTGATTGAGGGGGCCGACATATTTCTGGGTCTTTCGGCAGGTGGTGTTTTGCGGCCCGAGATGGTCGCGCGTATGGCTGACGCGCCATTGATCTTCGCACTTGCCAATCCGACGCCTGAAATCTTCCCCGAAGAGGCCAAAGCGGTTCGCCCCGACTGTATCATCGCAACCGGGCGTTCGGATTATCCGAATCAGGTCAATAATGCACTGTGTTTTCCGTTTATTTTTCGCGGCGCACTGGACGTGGGGGCGACCGATTTCAGTGACGAAATGAAGATTACGTGCGTGCACGCTCTCGCCGATATTGCAGCCGCAGAAGTGCCGGACGTCGTACGTGAGGTGTACGGTGAGGGAGTGCTGCACTTTGGACCGGATTATATAATTCCAAAACCGTTCGATCCGAGATTGATTCTGGAAATCGCGCCGGCGGTTGCCCAGGCGGCAATGGACAGCGGTGTGGCGATCCGGCCGCTGCCGGATCTGGAGGCGTATCGAGAGCGCTTGCGTCAGTTCATATCCAGCGGTTCCTTTTATGCGTAGTCGTGTCGGTAAACCCGCCAAGGACATTGTTCCGGTGCAATCGCGCGGTG
>JASFNS010000176.1:0-5260 GCA_050116915.1 Thiogranum sp.
GTGGCCCGCACCCATATCACCAAGTACCGCACCGAGCAACAGCAACAGCAACGGCACCGCATAGACGGCCAGGGACCCGCGCACCAGCGCCTGCTCGGCGATACCGATCACGACCTGGTCTCCCACCCGCAAGGGCATATCGGCCAGCACCCGCACCAGTGTACGTCGATTGCCCAGCACTTTCGACAACGCCGCGGTACCGCAGCCTTTTTCCGCCGCGCAGCCCGAGCAGGTGGAGCGGCGCCGGGTCTCGACCCAGACGTCCGCGCCCTCAACGCGAACCACCTGTGCGGTTTCCTCGATCATGGATAGCGGTTGATCTGCTTGGTCGGCGACAGGTCCATAGGGCGCCCCGGGCTACTTGATCCGGACCGATGAGCCGATCATTTCGACTGTGCGTCGCGGAACCTCGCCGACGACTGTTACATAATAGTCATCCACCATGGTGCCATACACGTTGAGCGCACCGCGATGGCTGACGCCATTATAGTCCTCCCGATGCCCGCTGGAGGCCTCGATATACACGGACACGATTGCCAGACCGTCGCTGTACACCCAGTGCTCGACACCCGGCTCGTTGGCGGACAACTGGTGCCAGCTGTGGTCGGTGAGCATAAAGCCTGCCGGCACCTCGAAAACCTTCCAGTGCGAGTCAGCCGACTGGTCGCCCGGCTCCGGCTGTTGTTCCGGTTCGCGCTGCCAGGTGTAATTGGCGCCACCGAGGTCCGGCAACAGCTCGCTTTCGTCGATGTGGTCGGGAAAAGCCACCGAGGTGAACATGACCTGTTCAATCACCCGTCCCTCCGGACTGGTTACCTCCGAGCGCAACAGCAGGTGGCTGTCATCGTGAACACACAGGCGGCGGCCGTAGCGCAGGTTGTCGCGCGGCTTGACCGCCACCACCCGGCACTCCCGGCCGGCAACCCGGTCTTCTCCCTCGACCTTGAAAGCGTAGTATTTTTCGAGCTGCATCAGCTCCTTGGGCAAACTGAACGGAAACGGCGTGCGTGGACGGCTCTTGTTGACGTGCACCGACTGGCGGTCACCCAGAATGCACGTCACTACCTGGTTGTCGCGCAGCACTTCGCGCTTGGGACCGGTCAGCGACACCAGGCGCTCGCGCTCGCCGTCCTTGTCCCTGGCATGGACGATGTGCATGGCTTCCAGCTTGCCCTGGTTCTGGTAAACGAACGTGCCCGTGTAGTTCAGCGACTGCGCCGCCTTCGACATCCGCTCCAGCCACTGCCGCCCGTCATCGCCGCCATCGGCGCGCAGCGGGCTCTGGGCGACAAGCAGGCTGACCGCAAGCAGGTGAGAGAATGCCGGGCGGACCATTACTCGCTGGTGTCGTAGCCGACAATCCGGACGTAGGGCATCACACCCTGGACACCGCGGCTGGCCGCATACTCATTGTGATTGACCAGGTAACCCGACAGACGTTTGTCGATGCGGGGATCAAGACGATCCCACTGTTCGCCAGGAGAATCCCCGGCGCGCGCCACCACAGGCTCCGGGCCGCCTGCCGGCTCGGCGCTGGCCAGTGCCGGTGCCGCGGCCGGCTCGGGGCCGTCGTTGCGCAGCGCGTTGACGCTCAACACCGCCACCAGGGCTACCGAAGCCGCCACCGCCAAACCGGCGGCCGGCTTTACCCAGGCCACCCGGCCGGTCGTGCCGTTCAGCGGAACGCTGAGCGGTGCATCCGCGGCCAGCGCCTCCTGCACCCGGTCGGCAATGCCCAGTGAGGCCGCTTCGCCGGTGCCGCGCATCACTTCACCGATCAACTGGCAACGACCGAGGAAGGCTCGCAACTCGTGATCGCGTTGCAGGCGTCCGAGCAGCAGTGGCCGCTCGACGTCACTCAATTCATCGTCTGCGAGGGCAGAAATTTGTTCACGGATTTCATCATTCATCGTCACACACCCGCATCCGATTCATCTATCAAGGGACGGATTCGTTTCTCAATGGCATCCCTGGCCCTGAATATCCTGGAGCGCACCGTGCCGATCGGGCAATCCATGGCAGCGGCAATTTCCTCGTAACTCAGACCCTCGAGTTCGCGTAACACAATGGCCACACGCAGCTCCTCGGGCAACTCGTTGATCGCATCCTGGATCGTTGTCGCCAGTTCGCTCTTGAGCGCCAGGCGCTCCGGCGTAGCGTATTCCTTAAGACCTGACCCGGCCTCGAATTGTTCCGCTTCCTCGGCATCAATATCGTCCTTCGGCGGACGCCGCCCGGCCGCGACCAGGTAATTCTTGGCCGTGTTGATGGCGATCCGGTACAGCCAGGTGTAAAAAGCACTGTCGCCGCGGAAATTCGGCAGAGCCCGGTAAGCCCTGATAAAGGCCTCCTGGGATACATCCAGCACCTCTGAGGAATCCTGGATATAGCGGCTGATGACATTGGCCAGCTTGTGTTCGTACTTTCTCACCAGGATATCAAAAGCGGCCTTTTCCCCGCTCTGAACCCGCTCGACCAGTTCCTGGTCAAGATTGCGTTCGCCCATCCGGGCTATCCCCTCTGCTTCCCGGACAGCTTGCATGCCTGCCATAGACCGGCAAAACCCGGGAGAGTTCGCCAGTTTGCACGGTTTGGGGTACAGTTTAGTAACAAAGCGCAGTAATCTGAGTACGTTAAACGTAGCAACCATACCCGATTCCGGGAGTCGGCCACAAGCGATGCACACCCAACACCAGTACGACGTGCTGATTATCGGCAGCGGCGCCGCCGGCCTGACCCTGGCATTGCGCCTGCCGCAGCGCGCCCGGGTCGCCGTGCTCTCCAAGGGCCCGATCCGGGAAGGCAACACCTGGTACGCCCAGGGCGGGATCTCGGCGGTGCTCGACCACAAGGATTCCATCGAATCGCACATCGCCGACACCATGGATGCCGGCGCGGGGCTGTGCGACCCCGAAACGGTGCGCTTCACCGTCGAACACGGCCCCGAGGCGGTACAGTGGCTGATCGACCTCGGCGTACCCTTCACCCGCCGCGACGAGGAGCAGCATACCGATGAGTTCCACCTGACGCGCGAGGGCGGCCACCAGCACCGGCGCATCATCCACGCCGCCGACAACACTGGCCAGGCGGTGGAAACCAGCCTGGAGGGCGCGGTGCGCGCCTGCGACAACATCGACCTGTTCGAACAGCACCTGGCCATCGACCTGATCACCGCCGAGCGCATCGGCCGCAAGCACAACCACTGCCTGGGCGCCTACGTGCTGGACCGCGACAAACAACAGGTTGAGGTGTTCCGCGCAAAATTCACTGTGCTCGCCACCGGCGGCGCCAGCAAGGTGTACCTGTATACCAGCAACCCCGACACTTCCACAGGCGACGGCATCGCCATGGCCTGGCGCGCCGGCTGCCGCGTGTCCAACATGGAGTTCAACCAGTTCCATCCGACCTGCCTGTACCACCCCCGGGCGAAGTCCTTTCTCATTACCGAAGCGGTACGCGGCGAGGGCGGCAAGCTGTTGCTGCCCGACGGTAAACCCTTCATGCAGCGCTTCGACCCGCGCGGCGACCTGGCGCCGCGCGACATCGTCGCGCGCGCCATCGACCACGAAATGAAGCGCTATGGCTATGACCATGTGCTGCTGGACATTTCGCACAAGCCGGAAGAGTTCATAAAGAAACACTTCCCCACCGTGTACCGGCGCTGCCTGGACCTCGGCTTCGATATGGCGAGGGAACCGATCCCCGTGGTGCCCGCGGCGCACTACACCTGTGGCGGCGTGCGCACCGACCTGAAAGGCCACAGCGACCTGGACAATCTATACGTGGTGGGCGAATCGGCCTGCACCGGCCTGCACGGCGCCAACCGCATGGCCAGCAACTCGCTGCTGGAGTGCCTGGTGTTCGCGGCGGCCGCCGCACGCGACATCGGCAAACGCCTGGACGCCACCAGCCTGCCGCCGGAATTGCCGGAATGGGATGAGTCGCAGGTCACCGACTCCGACGAGGAAGTCGTGGTCAGTCATAACTGGGGCGAACTGCGCCGCTTCATGTGGGACTATGTCGGCATCGTGCGCACCGACAAGCGTCTGCAACGCGCGCGCCGGCGGGTGGAGCTGCTGCAGCAGGAAATCCAGGAGTACTACGGCAACTTCCGGGTCACCAACGACCTTCTGGAACTGCGCAACCTGGTGCAGGTTGCCGAACTTATTATCCGCTCGGCCCAGATGCGCAAGGAGAGCCGCGGCCTGCACTACACCCTGGACTATCCGGAGCCCGACAACAGTCGCCCGCCCGCGGACACCGTTCTCACCCCGAAAAGAGCGGGGCAAGCCGCGACGCTCGGCGTAGCCGCGGCAACCGCGGGCCATCCGGGCATCGCCGAGAACTGAACCCGGCGTCGGTGCCGGGCTCGGAGCGACCCTGTTAGCGGTGCGATAGACCAGGCGCGCAACGAGATCCCGGCACGACCCGGGTCGACGGAAAAAAACGACATCTGCCTCCAACTACCGGACCAGGCCCAGTACTGTACCCATGGAAAGCTTCACTAAATCGTTTCTGCTGCTGTTCGTCCTGCTCAATCCCTTCATCATGAGCATCTACCTGATCGAGCTGATCAAGGGCATGTCGATCGGGGATTTCGCCACGCAACTGCTGCGAGCCGGCCTTCTCAGCCTGGCGGTCTTCCTCGCCTTCGCCTGGGCGGGCGAAGTCATCTTTGAAGATGTCATGCAGGTCCGCTTTCTCTCCTTCATGATCTTCGGCGGCATCACTTTTTTAATCATCGGAGTGCGCCTGATACTCTACGCTACGCCCCCGGTTCAAAGTCTTCGCCCCGCGTCGAAAGAAGTTTCGGGCGCCATCGCCATGCCGTTCATTATCGGTCCCGGCACCATCAGTGCGAGCGTCCTCGCGGGGAGCCGACTGGATTTTGTACTGGGCTCGCTGGCCATCGGCCTGGCGCTCGCCGCAGCGATCGTCTCGATAATCCTGCTGAAAAAACTTCACGACATGGTCCAAACGCGCAGCGAACGTTACGTCGAACGCTACGTGGAGGTTGCCGGCCGGGTGACCGGGCTGTTTACCGGCTCGTTCGCCGTCGAAATGATTCTCAAGGGTATCGAGCGGTGGTTACACGTTCTGCACCAGTAACGACCCGGTCCGGCGTGCCGGCGCACGACGCTCAGCGCGCGTATACCGTGCTCAACGGTATGGCGAGCGCCTGAAGCACCGCGCCGCTATCGCGATTTTGCACAAACACGGCAATACCGGCATTTTCCCGGTCAACGCCGGGCGGCACCTG
>JASFNS010000177.1:0-5256 GCA_050116915.1 Thiogranum sp.
GTGGGCCTTTTCGATCACAATGTAACTCGATAGTAGCCAAAACTACTTGGCAGGGCCAAATTTCAGACCATTGGAGCTGTTATGGTCGATCAGCAGGACTCCCAGCGGTACGTCAGCCTTCTCACCCGCAACACCCTGGCGCTGATTCTGGCGGGAGGGCGCGGCTCGCGTCTCAAACAACTCACCCTGTGGCGGGCCAAGCCGGCGGTGCCCTTCGGCGGCAAGTTCCGGATCGTCGACTTCCCGCTGTCCAACTGCGTCAACTCCGGCATCCGCAAGGTGGGCATATTGACCCAGTACAAGGCCCACAGCCTGATCCAGCATGTCCAGCGGGGCTGGGGTTTCATGCGCGGTGAACTGGGCGAGTTCGTCGAACTGCTGCCGGCCCAGCAGCGCCTGGAGACCTCCTGGTACGAGGGGACGGCGGATGCCATCTACCAGAACATCGACATTATCCGGATGCACAGTCCCGACTACGTGCTGATCCTGGCCGGCGACCACATCTACAAGATGGACTATGGTCCAATGATCGCCCAGCACGTGGAAAATGCCGCCGACATGACCGTTGCCTGCCTGGAAGTCGACCTGGAGGCGGCTCGCGGGTTTGGTGTCATGAGTGTCGACGACAACAACCGGGTGCGCGAATTCAACGAAAAGCCCGAAAACCCGATGCCCACGCCCGGCAGCGACGATCTGGCGCTGGCCTCGATGGGGATTTACGTGTTCAACACACGTTTTCTGTTCGAGCAGTTGATCAAGGACGCGGACAACAGTGCCTCGAGCCACGATTTCGGTCACGATATCATTCCCGCCATCATCGATCAGTATCGGGTATTCGCCTATCCTTTCCGGGATGCGCAAACCGGACGCCAGGCCTATTGGCGCGACGTGGGTACGGTGGATGCCTTCTGGTCGGCCAATCTCGAGTTGATCGGGGTCACGCCGGAACTCAATCTCTACGATGTGGACTGGCCGATATGGACCTACCAGGAACAGATGCCGCCGGCCAAGTTCGTGTTCGACGACAAGGACCGGCGCGGTACCGCCGTGGATTCCATGGTCTCGGGCGGTTGTGTGATTTCCGGGGCTACCGTGCGCCACTCGCTGCTGTTTTCCAATGTCAAGGTGAATTCCTTTGCGCTGCTGCAGCACGCCGTGGTATTGCCGGACGTGCGTATCGGGCGCCACTGCCGTATTCAGAACGCGGTTATCGACAAGGGCTGCCTGGTGCCGCCGGGTACCGTGATCGGGGAGAACCTGGAGGAGGATGCCAAACGCTTCCATGTCACGCCCGGCGGCGTGGTGCTGGTGACCCCTGAAATGCTGGGCCAGGAGTTACACCATGTCCGATAAGCCCGGGCTGCGGGTGGTTGTTTGCTGGCACATGCACCAACCGCAGTACTGTGACCTTATCAGCGGGGAGTACAAACTGCCCTGGACCTACCTGCATGCCATCAAGGACTATGTCGACATGGCGGCACACCTCGAATCAGTGCCCGGGGCCAAGGCGGTGGTCAACTTCGCCCCGGTGCTGCTGGAACAACTGGATGATTACGCCGCCCAGGTCAGTGGTTATCTGCGTGACCACAAGGCAATCCGCGATCCCTTGCTGGCGGCACTGGTGGCGCCTGTATTGCCGACGCACCCGGAGCAGCGACTGGGGCTGATCAATGCCTGTCTGCGGGTCAACCGGCAGCGCGTCGTCGATCGCTTTCCGGCCTACCAGCGGCTGGCTGAAATGGCAGGACTGTTTAACGGTCACTGCGACTATCTGAACTATGTCAGCGAACAATTCGTCGCCGACATGATTTTCTGGTATCACCTCGGCTGGATAGGCGAAACTGTCAGGCGCAACGATTTGCGCGTGCAGCGCTGGCAGGAACAGGGCGGGAATTTTTCCCTGCACGACCGGCGCGAGTTGCTGGTGCTGATCGGCGAGCTGTTGTCCGGCGTCATCGATCGCTATGCGGCGCTGGCTGCGCGTGGCCAGGTCGAGTTGTCGGTAACACCCTACGCACACCCGATCGTGCCGCTGATGCTGGACGTTTCCAGTGCCGGCGAGGCGATGCCGAACGTGAACTTGCCTGAATGCGAGCGTTACCCGGAGGGTGACGAGCGCGCCGACTGGCATATCCGCGAAGGGCTGAATGTCTTTCAGCAGTATTTCCGCGGCAAACCCAGCGGCTGCTGGCCCGCAGAAGGCAGCGTCAGTCAGCCGACCCTGGCGATGCTGGAGGAATACGGGTTCCGCTGGGCGGCCAGCGGTGAAACCGTGCTGCGTAACAGCCTGCGTGCTTCGCACGGCGAAGCCGCTGTGTCCGCTGCCGATGCAGTACTCAAGGGTTACCGCGTTGGCGACGGCAAGCTGGTGTGTTTCTTCCGGGACGACAATATTTCGGACGATATCGGCTTCAACTATTCCACCTGGCACGCCGATGACGCTGTGGCGAACCTGATTCACAATCTCGAGCGGATCGCGGCGACGCACACAGGGCGCAACCTGGCCGTGCCCATCGTTCTCGATGGCGAAAACGCCTGGGAGCATTTCCCCGAAAACGGGTACTATTTTCTGCGTGGCCTGTATGAAAAGCTGGCGTCGCACCCGACGCTCACCTTGTCCACCTTCAGTGAATGCCTGGACGAAGGTGTGGAGATCGGTGACTTGTCACAAATGGTGAGCGGTTCCTGGGTCTACGGTACCTTCTCCACCTGGATCGGTGACCCCGACAAGAACCGCGGCTGGGAGATGCTGTGCGATGCCAAACACGCGTTCGACAGGGCCGCGGCCCGCGGCGGGCTCGACGGCGAACAGATCGTGGCCGCGCAGTTGCAGCTTGCGATCTGTGAAGGTTCTGACTGGTTCTGGTGGTTCGGGGACTATAACCCCGCCGATTCGGTCAGTGACTTTGAAGCCCTGTTCCGTCTGCACCTGTCCAACCTTTATCAATTGCTCGGGCAGGAGCCGCCGGAATACCTCGCGCATACCTTTGCACGCGGCTCCGGTCGGCCGGAAATGGGTGGTACCATGAGGCACGGGCAGCTACGCAACTGACGCAGGTAGAGACGTTTTAAAGACATGGATTTGTTCGCCCAACGCCGTGCAGGCGTTTTATTGCACCCCACGTCGCTGCCCGGGTCCCCGGGTAATGGTGATCTTGGCCCCGAAGCCTATCGTTTTGTCGACTTTCTCGCCGAATGCGGCGTTGGACTGTGGCAGACACTGCCGCTCGGGCCCACGCACGAAGACGGTTCACCGTATCAGTGCCTGTCAGTACACGCCGGTAACTTCCGCCTGATCAGTCTGCAGGCCCTGGTGGATCAGGGCTGGCTGGACAGTGCCGCGCTGGATGAGTCCGGCGACCTGGACGCGCAGCGCCGAGTGCGTCTGGCAGCTGCCTACAACGGTTTCCAGCGCAAGGCCGGTGACGACGAGCGGCGTGCGTTGAAACGTTTCGCGCGCGACCACGCCCGCTGGCTGGATGATTACGCCCTGTACCAGGCGCTGCACCATTCCCATGGCGGTATGCCCTGGTACAAGTGGCCGTCGGCGATCTGTCAGCGTGATCGCGACGCGCTGGATGTGGAGCGCAAGCGCCTGGCCGGTGCGGTCTCCCAGGTGCGTTTCGAGCAGTTCCTGTTCTATCGCCAGTGGAAGCAGTTGCGCCAGTACGCCAATGACCGCGGCATCCTGCTGTTCGGGGATATTCCGATTTTTGTCGCCCATGACAGCGCCGATGTGTGGGCACACCGTGAGTGGTTTTCGGTCGACGAGCAGGGACACCTGCAGGTGGTCGCCGGCGTGCCCCCCGATTATTTTTCCGCCACCGGTCAGCGCTGGGGCAATCCGCACTACCGTTGGGATGAGCTTAAACGAGATGGTTTCGGCTGGTGGCTTGAACGTATTCGCACGCAGATGGAGATGTTCGACCTGGTGCGTATCGATCACTTCCGCGGCTTCGAGGCCTTCTGGGAAATCGATGCCAGCGCTGAAACAGCGGTCGAAGGCCGCTGGGTCAAGGGGCCCGGTGAAAGTTTTTTCGAGGTGCTCAAGCAAGTGTTCGGCGATCTCCCGCTGGTCGCCGAAGACCTCGGGGTGATTACTCCCGAGGTGACGGCGCTGAGACAGGCATTCGGTCTGCCGGGTATGAAAATCCTGCAGTTTGCGTTTGACGGTTCGCCCGACAACCCTTACCTGCCGCACAATCACGAAGAACTGTGCGTGGTCTACACCGGTACGCACGACAACAACACCACACTGGGCTGGTACCAGGAACTGGCGGAGCATGAGCGCAGTGCCTTGCGCCACTACCTCGGTGACTCACAGGAACCGATGCCCGCCCTGCTGATGCGGGCGGCTCTGGCCTCGGTAGCACGGCTGGCCGTTATCCCGTTGCAGGACGTACTGGAACTGGACGGAGCCCACCGTATGAATGTGCCGGGTGTAACCGACGACAACTGGCGCTGGCGGTTCCACTGGGAGCAGGTGCAGGACCACCAGAAGCAGCGCCTGCAGGACTGGATCACTATCTACGGACGCAGAGCCTGACAGGGGCGTGGTGAGACCTGCCGCGGTCGGGTGATGTGTGCGTCGCGGGCGTGGCCGCGCCCAAGGGCCGCGGGCCGGCCCTGCGCGGCGACCCGTGTCGCTACAGCCAGATCATATCGCCGGTCTCGAAGCGGTGGCTGAGCAGCTTGTTGTAGGGGTAAATGCGGATCTGGTAGAGCTGCAGACCGGGCAGCGGCGGGTCCATGTCGAGGGTGAAAAGGGTTTCGCCCGTATCGAGTTTGCCGCTGGCCGTGAAGCCCATGTAGTCGGTCGGCTGAAACTCGTGGTGCTCGTTTTCAATGCCGATCACGCATTCCAGATGTACGTCTTCCGGAGACAGGTCGCCCAGTTGCGCGGCGATCTGGACGGTAAGCTTGTTGCCCGCCGTGATAGCCTGGGCGGCGTTGTCGATGCGCCGCAGCGCCACCGACGACCACAGGTTGCGGATCTTTTCCTTCCAGCGGGCCAGTTCCCTGGCGCCTTTATAGCGGTTTCGGGCCAGCATCCGGCCTTGTTCGGCGGCCGGTCCATAAAAGCCGCGGATATAATCCATCACCATGCGCTGCGAGTTGAAATGCGGCATGGTGGATTTCATCGATGCCTTGGACATTTGCACCCAGCCTTCGGAAAAACCGTGGCCGTTGCGGTCGTAGTAGAGGGGGATCACCTGGTGTTCGATAATGTCCAGCAATTCGTTGGCCTCTTCCGGG
>JASFNS010000178.1:0-5234 GCA_050116915.1 Thiogranum sp.
TTTGCCTATCCGCCGTTGTTGAAACAGACCGTTTAGCATGCGTTGCACCCGCTTGCCGAGAGCGAACAGCATCAACCCCGAGGTTTCCATGTCGAGCCGGTGCACGCACTCGGCGTCGGCAAAACGGTGTCGCGCGCGTGTCAGCAGCGAATCCTGTTTGTCGGCGCCGCGCCCGGGCACCGACAGCAGCCCACTTGGCTTGTCCAGCACCAGCAGGGCATCGTCCTGGTAGATCAGCGCCAGACCGGTATCCGGCGGAGGGTTGTACGGCTGCACGCGACTGGTTCCAGAACCCGGTGAAAACGCCAGTTTATCCGCCTGGCGGGATATTCTCCAGCAATGCGGCGCGGCGAAGATGATGGGCTGCCGGCGTGCGAGCCGTTAAACTGTCGCCATGCTGCAATTTGTCGATGTTGGCCTGCGCCGTGGTGCCCGGCTGTTGTTTGATCACGCCGGTTTCCAGATTCACCCCGGGCAGAAGGTCGGTGTTACCGGTGCCAACGGCACGGGTAAGTCGAGTCTGTTTGCCCTGCTGCGTGACGAAGTCCATGCTGACAGTGGGGAAGTGCAGATCCCCGCTGACTGGCGGATCGCCCACGTGGCGCAGGAGCTTGCCAGCAGCGACCGCCCCGCCATTGAATTCGTTATTGACGGCGACACCGGCTTGCGCGACCTGCAGCAGCAGTTGCTGGACGCGGAGCAGGCCCGGCAGGGCGAACGGCTGGCGGAACTGCATGCTGCCCTGGACCAGATCGGTGGTTACACCGCCCACAGCCGTGCCGGCCGTCTGCTGCATGGTCTGGGTTTCACCAATAGCGACCTGCAGCGGCCGGTGAGTGCTTTTTCGGGCGGCTGGCGCATGCGCCTCAATCTGGCGCAGGCGCTGATGTGCCGTTCGGACCTGCTGTTGCTGGATGAGCCCACCAACCACCTGGACCTTGACGCGGTCATCTGGCTGGAGGCCTGGCTGCGCAACTATCCGGGTACGCTGCTGCTGATCTCCCACGACCGCGAGTTTCTCGACAGCGTGGTCGGCCAGATTCTGCACATAGAACACCAGGTCGTGCGCCTGTACACGGGCAACTACTCGGCGTTTGAACGCATACGCAGCGAACGTCTCGCCGGCCAGCAGGCGGAATACCGCAAGCAGCAGCGCGAGATCGCCCACGTGCAGTCCTATATCGATCGCTTCCGCGCCAAGGCCAGCAAGGCCAGGCAGGCGCAGAGTCGCCTGAAAGCCTTGCAGCGCATGCAGGAAATCGTGCCCGCGCACGTGGACTCCCCGTTCCATTTCACCCTGCGCGAACCGGCAAGACTGCCCCAGCAGTTGCTGCGCCTCGAGCACGCAAGCGCCGGCTATGGCGGGACGCCGGTAATCACGAATGTCCGCCTGAGCCTGTCACCGGGTGACCGCATCGGACTGCTGGGGCCCAACGGTGCGGGCAAGTCGACACTGATCAAGCTGCTGGCCGGTATGCTCGAGCCGCTCGACGGGCAGTATGAAACGGCGCGTGATCTGAATACCGGCTATTTCGCCCAGCACCAGGTCGACCAGCTGCATCCCGAACATTCCCCGCTGGAACATCTGCAGCAGATCGACCCTGGCGCGCGCGACCAGGATCTGCGCGATTACCTCGGCGGCTTCGGCTTCGGCGGCGATCGCGTCGCCGCGCCGGTGGCGCCGTTTTCCGGCGGCGAGAAGTCGCGCCTGGCGCTGGCGCTGCTGGTGTACCGCCGGCCCAACCTGCTGCTGCTCGACGAACCGACCAACCACCTCGACCTGGAAATGCGCCAGGCGCTGGCCCAGGCACTGCAGGATTTCACGGGCGCGATGCTGCTGGTTTCGCACGACCGTCACTTGTTGCGGGTATGTTGTGACGAGCTGCTGCTGGTGCACGACGGCCGCGTCGAGCCCTTCCCGTTGTCGCTCGACGAGTATCCGCAGTGGTTGACCGCGCGCGGCCGCGAGGAGGACGGCGGCCTGGCGGCCGACGGCCCGCAGAGCGCCGCGGCGCGCAAGCAACAGAAGCGCGATCAGGCCGAACAACGCAAGCGCCTGCAGCCGCTGCGTAACAGGATAAGCAGTGCGGAGCAGGCGCTCGAGAAGGCGCAGGCGGACAGGGCGCATCTCGAACACCAGTTGGCTGACACGCAACTGTACACGGATTCTGCCAAGGGCAGGCTCAGGGCCTTGCTGCTGGAAAAAGCCGAGCTCGACAGCCGCTGCGAACGCCTGGAACAGGACTGGCTGGAGGCCAGCGAAGCGCTGGAAGCCGCGCAGACGGCGGCTGGAACGGGCGAGCGCGCCTAGTCGGAAACTTTGCCGCGCAGCGCTTTGGTGCGTCCGTGCCGGGTTTTGCTGTCCAGGCGTTTTTGTCTGGAGCTGCGGGTTGGCCTGGTGGCGATGCGTTTCTTGCGGGTCACGGTTGACTGCCGGACGAAAAGAGCAAGCCGCTCGCGAGCGGCGTCGCGGTTTTTTTCCTGGGTGCGGTGCTGGCTCGCCTTGATAACCAGCACACCATCCTTGCTGATACGCCGGTCCGAGCGCTCCAGCAACAGCTGCCTGAGGTCCGCGGGCAGCGAGGAGTTGGCGATATCGAAGCGCAGGTGCACGGCGCTGGCGACCTTGTTGACGTTTTGTCCCCCCGGGCCAGGCGCGCGCACCGGGGTGATCTGGATTTCGTTTTCCGGAATACTGATCTGGCTGGTGATTTTCAACATATCGGCGGGTAAAAAAGAACCCCGCCGAGGCGGGGCTCCAAAGCAATGGGCGTTACAAAGGATTTAGCTCTGCGGCATTACCTTTGCGGCCTGCAGTCCTTTTGGACCCTGCTCGATCTCGAACTCGACCGTCTGACCTTCGGTGAGTGTCTTGAAACCGTTCCCCTGGATGGCGGAGAAGTGTACAAACACATCATCGCCGCCGTCAGAGGGAGCAATAAAGCCAAAGCCTTTGGATTCGTTAAACCATTTAACGGTACCTGTTGTCATGAAGATTACCTCAATCAAGTATTAAAAAGTGCTTGTTCAATTGCCGATCGTTAAAGGTAATGTTCAGGAGTTACCTAGTGGTTCTTCTGAGGCGACCTATAGAACGTGCAACTAAATTTTTCCGTTACTCCCCGTCAGGGACCGATCACCGCTCGAGTCCGACGAACAAAGTAACGCCAATAGTATATATGAAATTTCGAAAAAAACACTGTTGTGAAGACGAATTCACCTTGGTGAAGCCGGCGTACCGTCTCAGGTTGCTACCAATACCCGGAGCGCGTCCAGGCGCGGGCTGATGGCTTGCAGGACGTTCTCGAGCAACTGCAGTTGCTGTTCGAAAAACGCAATTTCCTCGTGGCGCACGCTGGGATTGATCCGCGATAGTGCGCGCAGCCGGTCGATTTCCACGCGTAGCGCCTGCCGTCCCTGGCCGCTGGCGGTGGCGATAAGGGCCGGCGCGCGGATTGCCGCCTGTTGTTCGCAGACCTTCAGCAGGTCGCGCAACACCTGCTCCCGGGCGTGCACGATCTGTTGCGCGGTCTGGCTGTTGACCGTCACCTGTTGCGTGGCAATCAGTTCCGGTGTCAGGTTTTCGTCGTGCAGCTGACCTTGTTCATCGACAACCACGCGCAGCAGGGTCGGCGGCAGGTGGTGGCGGTGTGTGAGTTCGTGGTGGCTGCCTTCGATAATGTATACACATTCCAGTAACAGGCTGCCGGGCCGGGCACCGTCATACTTGACTGCGCATACGGCGCAATTGCCGAGTTCGCTGCCGAGCAGCATCCCCATGGTATCCCTCACCATGGGATGCTCCCAGCTGAGGTACTGCGTATCTTCGAAAGCCAGGGCAACCTCGCGCTGGTAGGTGATGGTCAGTCCCTCGTCGGGCAGGCCCGGTACCGGGTGCAGCATGTGCTCGCCCGGGCGTGCGATCAGGCAGCCTTCGCTGTGCACCAGGGTGTCGACGCCGAAGGCGTCGAGCAGGTCGTCCATGTACGCGGCCAGCAGCGTGGCGTCTTCCATCGTCTGTGCCTGCCTGCACAGGCGGTCGGCATCGGGCTGGCGGCAGGAGTTGTACTCCAGCAGGCGGTCGCGGCCGCGCTGCAGCGCCTGGTTGAGTTCGGCGTTCATGCTTGCGGCGTGTTCGACAAGCGCGTCGACCGGGGATTGCGGCGTGCGTAACAGGGCGAACAATGTTTCCTGTTGCCGTGCAAAGACCTGCGGTCCCGCCGGGCAGGTGTGCTCGAAGGCGCCGAGGCCCCGGTGATACCAGTGAAACAGTACGGCCTGGGCGCTGTCCTGCAGGTAGGGCACATGGATCTGTATGTCGTGTGTCTGGCCGATGCGGTCCAGGCGGCCGATGCGTTGTTCGAGCAGGTCGGGATTCAGCGGCAGGTCGAACAGCACCAGGTGATGGGCAAACTGGAAGTTGCGGCCTTCGCTGCCGATTTCCGAACAGACAAGCACCTGTGTCCCGACCTGGCGGTCGGCGAAGAACGCGGCTGCGCGATCGCGTTCCACCAGCGTGAGTCCCTCGTGAAACACGGCGGCATGGATGCCGGAATTGCCATACAGGGCGTCGGCGAGTTCCACCGCGGTGCGCGCGTGCGCGGTGATCACCAGCACCTTGTGCGGTTTCAGCGCCGCGAGCGTCGCCGACAGCCAGCCCACGCGCGGATCGCATTCTGTCCAGGCGGGTGTCCGACCGGTATCGGCGTATACGCGCTCGGGGTAAGCCAGGCGACCGGCGTCGTCGCAGCTGGTTTCCGCGAGGCAGTCCGCGTAGGCAGCCGGCAGGGCCAGTGGCTGTGCATCGAGTGTTCGCCGGGGAAACCCGCGTACCGTCGAGCGCGTATTGCGGAACAGGATGCGTCCCGTGCCGTGGTGGTCGAGCAGGCGGTTCACCAGTGTCTGACGCGCGGCGCGGTGTTGGTCGCTGCTGACCGGCGAATGTTGCAGGGTATCCAGCAGCGTATCGGTATCGTTGTCGCGCAGGGACTGCTTCAGGACTTCGCGTCGCCCGCTGTCGAGCGGTGTATCGTTAAGCAGCTGCTCGACGGCTTCGGCCACCGGTTCGTAGCGCTGCTCTTCGCCGATAAAAGTCTCAAGGTCGGGGAAGCGGTGCGCATCCAGCAGTCTCAGCCGCGCGAAATGGCTGGCGCGGCCGAGTTGTTCGGGCGTGGCAGTGAGCAGCAGCACGCCGGAGGAACGCGCCGCGAGTTGTTCTACCAGCCGGTATTCGT
>JASFNS010000179.1:0-5225 GCA_050116915.1 Thiogranum sp.
ATTTGCGCACAGGCTCATGACAGGAAGCATTCAATGACAGGCGATTCGAACCGATTCCGGCTGGAACTGGAAAGCATCGAGCAGCAGGGGCTCTACAAACGCGAACGCGTTATCACCACGCCGCAGGGCGTGGTGATTGCGACCCGCGAGGCGGGCGAGGTCCTGAATTTCTGTGCCAACAATTACCTCGGTCTCGCCAACCACCCCGAGCTGGTGGAGGCGGCCGTCGCCGCACTCAGGAGCCACGGCTTCGGCATGGCCTCGGTGCGCTTCATCTGTGGCACGCAGGACCTGCACAAGCAGCTGGAGCGGGCGATTGCCGAATTCCTGCACAGCGACGATGCCATACTTTATACCTCCTGCTTCGATGCCAACACCGGTCTTTTCGAGACCCTGCTGGGCGAACAGGACGCGGTTATCAGCGACCAGCTGAACCACGCCTCGGTCATCGACGGTATCCGCCTGTGCAAGGCGAAACGCTTTCGCTACCGCCACAGTGACATGGATGACCTCGAGGCACAGCTCAAGGCCGCGGCCGGCAGTCGCACCCGGCTGATTGCGACCGACGGGGTGTTCAGCATGGACGGCGACATGGCGAAGCTGGATGAGATCACCCGGCTGGCAGCACAGTACGACGCCCTGGTCATGGTGGACGACTCGCACGCAACCGGTTTTGTCGGTCCCGGCGGTCGCGGCTCGGCGGAACACTTCGGCGTGATGGCGGGAATCGACATCACCACCTCCACCCTGGGCAAGGCGCTGGGCGGCGGCTCGGGCGGCTTTACCGCCGCGGCGCAGCCGGTGGTGGACCTGCTGCGGCAGCGCTCCCGGCCATACCTGTTCTCCAATACCCTGACCCCGGCACTGGCCGCGGCCGGTATCAAGTCCCTTGAACTGCTGAGCCGCTCGGATGCGCTGCGCGAACGCCTGCGGGACAACACCCGGTATTTCCGCGAGCAGCTCACTGCTGCCGGCTTCGATATAAAGCCCGGCGACCACCCCATCGTGCCGATCATGCTGTACGAAGCGCCGTTGGCCCAGCAGATGGCCAGCCGCCTGCTGGAACTCGGCATCTATGTCATCGGTTTTTTCTATCCCGTGGTGCCCGAGGGCCAGGCACGTATCCGCACCCAGGTCTCCGCGGCGCACACCCGCGAGCACCTGGACAAGGCGCTGGAGGCATTCACAACGGTAGGCAGGGAACTGGGCGTTATCCGCTAGCAGCCCGCTGCCGGCGTATGCGGGCCGCGACGCCATTGTGCGGCGGCGCAGGGTTCAACGGGTGACAGTATCGGCGTCATCGGATTTCGCCCGCTCACCGGTTGCAACGCCATTCGCCGGGGCGGTTTGAAGGCTCAGCCGTGCTTGCCGAGGATGCGCCTTTTGACGGCTTCGTAGCTCTCCGGCGTGAGAATGCCCTGGTCTTTCAGGCGCCGGTGTTCTTTGAGCTCGGCGCTGAGAAACTGCTGCTTGTTATCCCACTGCGCGCTGGCGCGTTGAATGCGCTCGGAGATATCGGAAACAAAGCACTCGAGCTCCGCCGCTGTCGGATTACGATTCAGGAATCTCAGCAATGGCGCCCGACCGTGCCTGGTGTAAAACACGACGCTGTCGCTGGAACGATGCAGGCATACCAGCAGTGCCGCCGCGGCGGCGCCGAACATCAGCACTACCGAACCCGCCAGCGCCAGTGTCGAAATCGCCGACGACGCCGCGAGCCACGGCAGCGCCAGCGCGCAGCTCAATAGCAACAGAAAGACCCCCGCGGACCACCAGTCGATACGCAAAACACGGCGGGCATGAGGGTCGAGGAAGGTGCAGTCGAGTTCATAGCTGCGCGGGTGCCTGAAGACACCGCTTGTCCTGACCTCGATAAAGTGGTCGTTGAATATGCTGAAATGCGCCTCGTAGCGAAACAGTCGGCCTCGCTGCACAAACCGGCTATTGGTGGTCTTGTCGGCCGGGCGATCGGTGTCGATGTCTTCCGACGACAGGCAAATGCTTTCGCTGAATGTCATGTTACTCATAGATGGCGCCTTGCAAACGGATACCCGGCCAGGTTACGGGCCTAGGTCCGACGGTAGCGGGATTCGCCGTGCAGGAACGTGACCGGTTTCACAAAGTGGCAGTGATGACTGCACGGCGGTGCGTCGAGTCTGAGCGAGTCGCTTTACAAGGCGGCTGTATCGTGCTGTGTCGCCTTTCCTCAGCCGGTGTATCGCGCCGGCGCGGGTGGCCTGAACCCGTCCGCCGTTTCACCGCCCGCGCGGAGCCCGGGCATGGTTTGCCCGCATGCCGGCCTGCTTCTGTTCGTAATATAAGCAATTTCTGATATACTGTGTGGTTTTCCTCCCCGGTAATCCCCCGCAGGTCATTGATGTTTCAGCTTGGTTGCGCCAGTCGCGTATGTTTTAAGAACGAAATTCTGTCCGGTCTGACCGTGGCACTGGCACTGGTACCGGAGGCGGTGGCCTTCGCCTTTGTGGCAGGGGTTGATCCGCTGGTCGGACTGTATGCCGCCTTCATGGTGGGCCTGCTGGCGGCCATTTTCGGTGGGCGCCCGGGCATGATTTCCGGTGCCACCGGTTCCATGGCGGTGGTGATGGTGGCGCTGGTCGCGGGCCACGGCGTGGAATACCTGTTTGCGGCGGTGGTGCTGGCCGGTCTGATCCAGATGGGTGCCGGTGTACTGCGGCTGGGAAAGTTCATCCGGATTGTGCCGCACCCGGTGATGCTGGGTTTTGTCAACGGTCTGGCGATCGTGATCTTCCTGGCACAGCTGCAACACTTCCAGGTGACGTCGGCCGACGGTGTGAAGCACTGGCTGAGCGGTGAGCCGCTGGCGATTTTCGCCGGGCTGACGCTGCTCACCATGGCGATTATCTATTTCCTGCCCAGATT
This sequence comes from Thiogranum sp., assembly GCA_050116915.1. Classification (GTDB taxonomy): domain Bacteria; phylum Pseudomonadota; class Gammaproteobacteria; order DSM-19610; family DSM-19610; genus Thiogranum. Next base: position 2,902 of record JASFNS010000179.1, read on the forward strand.
GACGGCCAGCTTTCCCGCCGCGCTGGCGGCGATTATCGCGGTAAGCCTGCTGGTGCTTGGCCTGAATCTGGATACCGCTACCGTGGGTGACCTCGCCGGTATCAAGGGCGGTCTGCCTGCCTTTCATATTCCCGCGGTGCCGTTTGATGCCGAAACCCTGATGATTATCCTGCCGTATTCCTTCATCCTTGCGGCTATTGGTCTGATTGAATCCCTGCTGACGCTGAGCCTGGTGGATGAAGTGACGCACACCCGCGGACGCGGTAATCGCGAGTGCCTGGGGCAGGGCATTGCCAATACGGTCACGGGGCTGTTCGGCGGCATGGGTGGCTGCGCCATGATCGGCCAGAGCATGATCAACGTGAATTCCGGGGGGCGCCAGCGCCTGTCCGGTGTCGCGGCGGCGCTGTTCCTGTTGATGTTCATCATGGTGGCTTCACCCTTGATAGAACGCATCCCCATGGCGGCGCTGGTGGGGGTGATGTTCGTTGTGGTGATCGCCACCTTCGAGTGGTCGAGCCTGCGCATCATGGGCAGGATCCCGGCAACCGATGCCTTTGTCCTGGTGCTGGTATCGGCCGTGACGGTGTTTACCGATCTGGCGATCGCGGTGGTGGTGGGCGTTATTGTCTCGGCACTGGTGTTTGCCTGGGAACACGCCAAGCATATCCATATCAACAGCTACGATGCACAGGGATCGCGCGTGCACGAGCTCAACGGCCCGCTGTTTTTCGGTTCGGTGAAAAATTTTCTGGAACTGTTCAATCCCGAAAACGACCCTGACGACGTGATTATCGAATTCCAGAACTCGCGGGTCGCGGACCACTCGGCGATCGAAGCCATCGACACCCTCGCGGAGAGATATATCCGGGCAGGCAAAACACTGCACCTGCGACACCTGAATGACGAGTGTCGTCAGTTACTCAAGAAAGCCGGCGATCTGGTGGAAGTGAATGTGATGGAAGACCCGCGCTATCACGTCGCGGATGATCGAATTGCATAACAACGGCGTTACGCCCGGTCCCCGCACACGCTGCCTGCTCGGCTATACGGCGGAGAGCTGAAACAGCAGCAGGCCAAGACTGGCGATGATCCCGCCTGCCGGTATCCACGCGGGAAACACGCGTATGCCTTCGGGGCGCGGCTCGCGTCGCTTGATGCGCAGCAATGACAGGTTCACAAGACTGAACACGATCAGCACCAGGAAGCTCGTCGCCCTGGCCAGCGTGACCAGCGGAAGCCACAGTGCCAGCGCCAGGACGATACCGGCCATCGCCGCGGTTGCGGCGAGCGGCGTTTGTGTTTTGCGCCAGACGCGGCCGAATACGGCCGGCAGCCAGCCCTGTCGGCTCATACCGTAGAGAATGCGCGAGCCCATAATAATCTGGATAAGCGCACCGTTGACCACGGCGAAAATGCTGATGACACTGAGCACAACGGGGTTGCTGCCGGTTGCCTGCCGGTAGACGGTCGCCAACGGCGCGTCGCTGGCCGACAGCTGCGCCGGCGTCACGGTCAGGACAGCAGCGAAACACACCGCGGCGTACAGGAGTGTGGTGACAACGAGCGCGAGCAGGATCGCCAGCGGAACGTTTCGCCGCGGGTTCCTGACTTCCTCGGCAACATTGACCATGTCTTCAAAACCGACAAAGGCATAAAAGGCGAGAAACGCGCCGACCAGGATGCCTTGCCAGACCGCGGGATCCATCGACGGGACCAGCTCCGGCAGCCGTTCGGGAAGCCCGGACAGGTTGTGGCCGGCCGCCGCGAGTACCATGACCAGACCCAGAACCTCGATCACCGTCACCAGGGCTGCGACGCTGACCGACTCCACGATCCCCCAGGTTGCCGTCGCAGCCAGTACGACCACCAGCAGGGTTATGCTCGGCGTCTCGGGCAAGTCGATCAGGACATCGAGGTAACCGACAAAGCCGCGGGCGATGGTGGCAGCCGATACCGCGCCCATCAGCGCAATCAGCAGGCCCACCAGGATCGACAGGCCCGGCAACCCCAGGCCCTGCTGCACGTAAACCGCCTCGCCCGCACTCAGGGGGTAACGTGCTGCGAGTTCCGCGTAACTGAGCGCGGTAAATGCGGCCACCAGCGACGCCACAAAAAACGCAACCGGCGCAAACATACCGGCGTTGCCTGCGACCTTGCCGACCAGCACGTAGATACCGGCGCCGAGAATATTGCCCAGGCCATAGAGGACCAGCAGCCAGAGCGAAAGACCGCGTTTGAGTTCAGCGGGCTGATTCATGCGTTCAGCGCCGGCATGGCAGGCAGACCGGCCCTGGACCGCGGTCTACACGCTGGTTGTCAGG
>JASFNS010000180.1:0-5214 GCA_050116915.1 Thiogranum sp.
TTCATAGGCACCGGGCACGCGTACGATTTCCAGCTCACTGTCCTGTGCACCGTGGCGCTTCAGGGTGTCGATGGCGCCGGACAGCAGGCTTTCCACCACGAAACTGTTGAAGCGCGACACCAGCAGGGCGATGCGCGCACCGCGGATGGTCAGCTGACCTTCTATTGTCTGTATACCGGTCATGAATTCACTCCAAAGCTAAATAAACAGGTTCGATGTTTGCGCGCCGGGGTGCGGGCTCAACTGCCGTCGATGTAATCGACCACTTCCAGGCCGAAGCCCGACAGGCCGTGCACCACCATGGGCGCGCTCAACACGTGCATGCGTCTGACGCCCAGGTCGGTAAGTATCTGTGCGCCGATGCCGTGGGTGCGCAGTTCGTGGCGCTCTTCGCGCTCGACCGGTCTTCCGGTCTTTTCGTGTTCGTTGTAGCACTGGATGCGCTGCACCAGGTCGCGCGGCGATTCCGGCTGGCCCAGCACCACCACCACGCCGCTGCCGTTGTCGTTGACCCGGCGCATGGCGTCGCGCAGCGGCCAGCCGGTGTCGCTCATCTGCGCGCCGAACAGATCACCCAGCGTGTGCTGCACGTGCACGCGCACCAGCGTCGGCTCGTCGGCACTCACCTCACCTTTTACCAGTGCGAGGTGCAGACCCTTGTTGACGATGTCCTGGTAGGCATAGAGATGAAACTCGCCGTACTCGGTCGTCAGCGCGCAGTCGGCGACGCGCTCCACGCTCTTTTCGTTGGATATGCGGTAGTGAATCAGGTCGGCAATGGTGCCGACTTTCAGCCCGTGGGTGGCGGCGAACTTTTCCAGGTCGGGACGCCGCGCCATGCTGCCGTCCTCGTTGAGGATCTCCACGATCACCGACGCCGGCTCAAGTCCCGCAAGCCGCGCAAGGTCGCAACCGGCCTCGGTATGTCCGGCACGCGTCAGTACGCCGCCGGGCCGGGCCATCAACGGGAAGATATGGCCGGGCTGCACCAGGTCCTGCGGGCGCGCGGCGGGCTGCACCGCAGTGCGCACGGTGTGGGCGCGGTCGTAGGCGGAGATGCCGGTGGTGACGCCCTCGGCGGCCTCGATGGAAAGGGTGAAGTTGGTCGAGTGCTGGTCCTGGTTGTCGTTGACCATCAGCGGCAGCGACAACTGGCGGCAACGCTCGCGCGTCAGCGTCAGGCAGATCAGGCCGCGCCCGTGGGTGGCCATGAAGTTGATGTCTTCGGGGCGCACCAGCGAGGCCGCCATGATCAGGTCGCCCTCGTTCTCGCGGTCCTCGTCATCCATGATGATGACCATCTTGCCGTCACGGATGTCGTCGATAATCTCTTCGATGCTGTTCAGTTGCATAAGTCGCTCATTCCGCGCCGTGAATAAAGCCGCAGCGCTGCAACAGCTCCGCGGTAACGCCCGTGGCGCCGCTATCGGCGGCCGCTTCGCCGAGCAGCAGCCGCTCCAGGTAACGGGCGATTATATCCACTTCCAGGTTGAAGGTGCGCCCCGCCTGAAATTCGCCCATGGTGGTTTCGGCCAGCGTATGCGGCACGATGTTGAGTTCAAACGCGGCGCCCGCGACGGCATTCACCGTGAGACTGATGCCGTCGACACACACCGAACCCTTGGCGGCGATGTAACGCGCCAGTTTGTCGGGGGCGCGCATGCGAAAGCGCACCGAGCGGCCATCGTCGCGCCTCGAGACCACTTCGCCAATGCCGTCGACGTGGCCGCTGACCAGGTGGCCGCCCAGCGGCGTGGACGGTGTCAGGGCCTTTTCCAGGTTGACCCTGTCGCCGACCTTGAGTTTGCCGATCCCGGTCACCGCCAGTGTTTCGCCGGACACATCGGCCCAGTAGCCGTCACCGGGCAGTTCAACCACGGTGAGACACACGCCGCTGGTGGCGATGCTGTCGCCGATACGCACGCCGTCCAGATCCAGCTTGCCGGTGCGCACGCGCAGGCGCAGGTCTTCGCCCCGCGGTTCGAGGGCGGCAACTTCACCGATGGCCTGTATGATTCCGGTAAACATGTCTTACTCTATTCAGTTGGTTTAAAGGTTTAAATGGGTCGCGCGGTTATGCGCAGATCGGTACCGACCTGGCGCACATCCATCCATTCCAGTTCTATGCGGTCCTGCATCTTTTCAAGCCCCGGCAGGCTGAGCAGGCCGCGGGCTGCGTCGCCCATCAGGTGCGGCGCAAGATACAGCACCAGTTCGTCCACCAGGCCCGCGGCCATGAAGGCGCCCGCCAGCGTGGGGCCGCATTCCAGCAGCACGTCGTTGACGTCGCGCTGGGCCAGCAGCTCCAGCGCCGCAGCGGGACTTACCCGCCCGTCGTGCTCCTCGACCAGCGCCACCTCGGCACCGGCATGCTGCAGCGCCTGCCACGCGGCCTGGTCACCGTTAGCCGTCAGGACCAGCACGCCGCCCGGCAGCAATAACGTTTTCGCTGTGGCCGGCATGCGCAGCTGCGAATCCATGACCACCCGCAGCGGCTGGCGCACCGGCTCGACGCCGTTCAACTGTTGCGCATCGAGGCGCACGTTCATCGCCGGGTTGTCGGCGAGTACCGTGGCGATGCCGGTCACCACCGCGGTGCTGCGCGCGCGCAGGCGCTGCACGTCCTGGCGCGCGGCCACGCCGGTGATCCACTGGCTTTCGCCCGAAGCCATGGCGGTGCGCCCGTCGAGGCTCGCCGCGAGCTTCAGTCGCACCCAGGGCCGCCCGCGTTCCAGCCGCGATATGAAGCCTGGGTTCAGCTGTCGCGTCTGCGCTTCCAGCAGCCCGGTCTCGACCTCGATTCCCGCGGCCTTGAGGCGCTCCAGCCCCTCACCCGCAACCCGCGGGTTGGGATCCTGCATGGCCGCCACCACGCGCCTGACGCCGGCCTTGATCAGCGCGTCGGCGCACGGCGGCGTGCGCCCCTGGTGACTGCAGGGCTCCAGTGTCACATAAACGTCCGCACCGCGCGCGCGTTCGCCGGCCTCGCGCAAGGCAAACACCTCGGCGTGCGGCTCACCCGCGCGTGCGTGCCAGCCGCGCCCGACAATCTCGCCCTCGCTGACAATCACGCAACCGACATTGGGATTGGGGTGCGTGCTGTACACCCCGCGCTTCGCCAGTCGAACGGCTTCGGCCATGTACGCTGTGTCGCTCAAGGTTCAGTCGTCTGCCTCGTCACTGGGCAGCAGCGGCATCTGGTCGCGCTGCTCTTCCGGTGTCGGTCCCTTTTCCAGGCGCTCGATCTCGTCGCGGAACTCGCTCACGTCCTGGAAACTGCGGTACACCGAGGCGAAGCGCACATAGGCCACCTGGTCGAGGCTGCGCAGCTCTTCCATCACCCACTCACCCAGCTGCCGTGACGGAATTTCGCGTTCGCCACAGGACTGCAGGCGGTGTTTTATATGACTGATTGCGGCATCCACGCTCTCGGTATCGACGGGACGCTTTTCCAGCGCACGCAGCACGCCGGTGAGCAGTTTCTGTTCGTCGAATGGCTCGCGGGTGCCGTCGGTCTTGACGATGTGGGGCATCAACAGCTCGGCGGCTTCATAGGTGGTGAAGCGGTCGCCGCACGCCGTGCATTCACGGCGTCGGCGCACCTGCGAGCCCTCGCCCGCAAGGCGCGAATCGATCACCCGGGTATCCATGCCTCCGCAAAAGGGACAGCGCATGTGTGTTCGGCCTCCGGCGCGTATTGTGGCGTCGCGGAACCGGCTCTCCGCTAGCCGTATACCGGGAAGCGTTTACAGACCGCCATGACCTGTTCGCGCACCCGGTTGATGGTCGCCTCGTTGCTGACATCATCCATGACATCGCACATCCAGCCCGCCAACTCTTTGACCTCGGCTTCGCCGAAACCGCGCGTGGTCACCGCGGGGGTGCCGACACGGATGCCGCTGGTGACAAACGGCGACTGCGGGTCGTTGGGCACGGCGTTCTTGTTCACGGTAATAAACGCGGCGCCCAGCGCGGCGTCGGCTTCCTTGCCGGTGATGCCCTTGTCGATCAGGTCTACCAGGAACAAGTGATCGTCGGTGCCGCCCGAGACCACCTTGTAACCGCGCTCGAGGAACACGCCCGCCATGGCGCGCGCATTGGCCAGCACCTTCCCCTGGTAGTCCTTGAAATCGGGCTGCAGGGCTTCCTTGAAGGCCACGGCCTTGGCGGCGATGACGTGCATCAGCGGGCCGCCCTGGGTACCGGGGAACACCAGCGAGTTGAATTTCTTTTCCAACTCGGGGTTGGACCTGGCCAGAATCAGTCCGCCGCGCGGACCGCGCAGGGTCTTGTGGGTGGTGGTGGTCACCACGTCGGCAATCGGCACCGGGCTGGGATAGTGACCGGTGGCGATCAGGCCGGCGACGTGCGCCATGTCGACAAACAGGTAGGCGCCGACCGCGTCGGCAATCGTCCGGCAGCGTTCCCAGTCGACCACGCGCGAATAGGCGGAAAAACCGGCCACCACCATTTTCGGCTTGTGCTCCCTGGCCAACGCTTCCATGTGGTCGTAGTCGATTTCGCCGGTCTCGGCGTTCAGCCCGTACTGCACCGCCTTGTAGATCTTGCCGGAGAAATTCACCTTGGAGCCGTGGGTCAGGTGACCGCCGTCGGCCAGACTCATCCCCAAGACGGTGTCGCCGGGCTCGCACAGCGCCATATACACCGCAGCGTTGGCCTGCGAGCCGGAGTGCGGCTGCACGTTGGCGTAGGCCGCGCCGAACAGTTGCTTGGCGCGGTCGATGGCGAGCTGCTCGGCGATATCGACATATTCACAGCCGCCGTAGTAGCGCTTGCCCGGGTAGCCTTCCGCATATTTGTTAGTTAAAACAGAGCCTTGAGCCTCCAGCACACGGGGGCTGGCATAGTTCTCGGAGGCGATCAGCTCGATGTGCTGCTCCTGGCGCAGCTTTTCGGCCTCGATGGCGGCGGCGAGTTCGTCGTCGAACCCGGCAATGGTCATGTCTTTGCTGAACATTCGGCAATTCCCGGCAAGTGCGTAAAAGAGCGGAATGATACTGGATTCAGGCGCCGTCGCCCAGCAAAGCCGCCACCACGGCGGTCCAGGCCTCGGCCAGGTTGGCGCGGTTATAGCCCCCGCCGCCCATCGCCACCAGGCGTCCCTCGCAGCTGCTTTCAGCCACCGCCAGCAGGCGCTCGCTAGCATAACGGTGGGCCTCAGCGGTGTATTCGAGGTGGGTGATGGGGTCGCCG
>JASFNS010000181.1:0-5192 GCA_050116915.1 Thiogranum sp.
TCTCGATGTGCGCGCCGCCATTCCTGTCCGAAAATCCGAAATAGAGCGACGAGGTGCCGCGCGGATCTGCGTCGAGGAACGAATCGGGCGACGGGAGGTTCCCGGGCAGCCCGGCGCGTGATACCCATTGATCCTGCACAAAAAAATCTCGACAAATTTCGGCTTTCCATGCGCAGTATTTAGTATACAATATACCAAATGCTACGATGTCGTAAACGCCTTGGGGTGGATGACATGGGGCAAGCCGAGAATCGGCTGGAAGCCGGTGACGCGGTGCGCACGGGCAGGCGCGACGCTATCGGTCCGCATTCGGCGCTCCTATGAGTACCGCAGTGCAAGGAGGTTCGGGAGGCCACCGCGCCGTTGTCGCAGGGCACCTGGTCATGGCCTGTGACGACGCACAATTTGCCTCGGTCCCGAGCGATGCCAGACGCATCGCGACCGCCGGTCTGTCCGGCAGCTTCGAGAGCCCCGGCTACGCGGTCGTTCCCTGCCGAAAAAGCCAGGTTTGCCGGAGCCTCCCGGTTAGTACGATGCGCACGGAAAGTCTTGGGGCCAGGCGTTACCAGTCGGTGTCCGACATGCCGGCATCCCGAAGAATCAGCGGGCGTGTGAGAGGGTATCAGATCTTCGCGCCCGATATGGATTGCCTCCAGCTACGAGGAGACCGACGATGAAACCTGCCTTGTTGATTCCAGCGCTGCTGATGATCTGCGCACCGTCAGCCTGGGCCACCGAGGCCACGGCCCGGACACTTTCGCTCACCACCCACAACGTCGGATACGCCGCCATTGCTATCTTCCTGATCGCCTACCTTGTGGTGATGGCCGAAGAGTTCGTGCACCTGCGCAAGTCCAAGCCGGTCATCCTGGCGGCCGGTATTATCTGGGCCATGATCGCCTACGTCTACGCCCAGGCAGGCATCACGCATACGGTCGAGCAGGCGATTCGTCACAACATCCTCGAGTTCGCCGAGCTCATGTTGTTCCTGCTGGTGGCGATGACCTATATCAACGCCATGGAGGAGCGGCTTGTCTTCGAGTCCCTGCGTGCCTGGCTTGTACGCAAGGGTTTCAGCTACCGGAAGCTGTTCTGGCTCACCGGTTGCCTGGCATTCATGATATCGCCGATTGCGGACAACCTGACCACGGCCCTGCTCATGGGGGCGGTGGTGATGGCGGTCGGCGTTGACAGTCCGCGGTTTGTGGCTGTTGCGTGCATTAACATCGTTGTCGGGGCCAATGCCGGCGGTGCCTTCAGCCCCTTTGGCGATATCACCACGCTCATGGTCTGGCAGAAGGGCATTGTCGACTTCTGGAGCTTTTTCCATCTGTTGGTTCCCTCCATGGTCAATTTCCTGATTCCGGCTGCCTTCATGCATTTCGCCGTACCGCACGTGAAACCCGCGGCGGCGACCGAGAGGGTGCGGATGAAGCGGGGCGCCAAGGTGATCATGGTGCTCTTCCTGGCCACCATTGCCACTGCTGTGAGCTTCCACAACTTCCTGCATCTGCCCCCGATGGTGGGGATGGTGACGGGTCTGGCTTACCTGCAGTTTTTCGGTTTCTATCTGCGCATGACACACGCGCGCGACCTCCCCGGCGTGCCCTATAGCGAAGCCAAGGCCAACGAGATGGTGGGCGATGTGACGGCGTTCGAGATCTTTCGGCAGATCTCGCGCGCCGAGTGGGACACGCTGCTGTTTTTCTACGGCGTTGTGCTTTGCGTGGGCGGGCTGGGGTTCATCGGTTATCTGGAACTGCTGTCCAGGTTGATGTACGTCGAGATCGGGCCGACTTTCGCCAATATCATTGTCGGCGTGCTTTCTTCAGTAGTCGACAATATCCCGGTTATGTTTGCCGTGTTAACCATGGGTCCGGATATGTCTCAGGGACAGTGGCTGCTGGTAACCCTGACAGCGGGTGTCGGTGGCAGCTTGCTTTCTATCGGTTCGGCGGCGGGCGTTGCCCTGATGGGACAGGCGCGCGGGAGCTATACCTTTTTCAGTCACCTGAAGTGGACGCCCGTCATCGCGCTCGGATACGGGGGGGGTATTGTCGTCCACATGTGGCTAAACGCCGGTCGTTTTTGACCGCGGTCGCGCGGAAATCGCCGAATCGATGATGATCATGATCGAATCTCTTGGCCGGCGGGAAAACGTCTGTCGCTTGATTCCTGAATCAACTGTGCATTCATTAAAGAGCTCTACAAAACAGGAGGCAGTCATGAAGAAAATGGCTTTTGATCCCGGCAAACTGCAGGTGCCGGTAACTGTGATTTATGACAGCAGGGACACTGCGAGCGCGCGCGAGGTTAAGTTCCTGGAGTCAAAAAACAAGGACGGGGTGCTTGAGTTTGTCGATCTGGCTTCATCGGCCGGTCGCGCAGGCGACTACGGTGTGAGCGCCGAGGCGGTGAAAGAGCAGCTGCATGCGCGCGATGCGTCCGGTCAGGTGTTCGCCGGCAGCGACGCCCTCTACGCTGCGCACGCCGCCGTTGGCCTGGCAAGCTGGTTCGAGATGTGCCGTCTGCCAGGTTTTCTGAGCGTCGGCACCGGGATTGGTCCGAAACACTGATAGCTGAACAGGGCCCGGGTTCAGACGCAGCCCGCCGCTCACCGTTAATCGGATGAGGGCCGCCCTCGCTATCCGGGCCGGTTGAATTGGCCGCCTTGATACTTGACACGCCGAACTAATATTTGTATACAGTATACCAAATATCGGCAGTAGCATCTGGGCGTCGGTCCGGGAATGCCGGTGGATGAAGGCTTTGAAAGATCAAACGGAAAATCCTGATCTGACAAGGCGCCAGGCAGGAACACTGACCGGCACATCGCCAGGTTTAACAAGTTATATATACTCAATGGGTTAGATGATGGAGACTTGGATATGAGCAACTCACTACCGCTGGACGGCATCAGGATTATCGATTTCACTCACGTCCAGGCTGGTCCCGCCTGCACGCAGTTATTGGCATGGTTTGGCGCCGATGTGATCAAAGTTGAGCGGCCCGGCTCCGGTGATGTCACGCGCAGTCAGTTGCGTGATATTCCGGGCGTCGATGCGCTTTATTTCACCATGCTCAACAGTAACAAGAGATCGCTGTCGCTGAACACCAAGACGCCGGAAGGTAAAGAAGTGCTGGAGAAGCTGATCAAGGAATCAGACGTGCTGGTGGAGAATTTCGGGCCTGGCGCACTCGACCGAATGGGTTTTTCGTGGGAGCGCATTCAGGAACTCAATCCAAAACTGATTCATGCGTCCGTGAAGGGTTTCAGTGACGGTCATCATTATGAGGATCTGAAAGTTTACGAAAACGTAGCGCAGTGCGCTGGTGGTGCTGCGTCGACCACCGGGTTCTGGGACGGTCCGCCAACTGTGAGTGCCGCGGCTCTGGGCGATTCCAACACCGGCATGCACCTCGCCATCGGTATCCTGACCGCGCTCATCGGTCGCGAAAAAACCGGCAAGGGGCAGAAAGTGGCGTGCTCCATGCAGGACGCAGTCCTGAATCTGTGTCGCGTCAAAATGCGCGACCAGCTGCGCCTGGATCGCGTGGGCTACCTGGAGGAATATCCGCAGTACCCGCATGGCGAGTTCGGCGATGTGGTGCCCCGAGGGGGTAATGCCGGTGGCGGTGGACAGCCGGGCTGGGTGCTCAAATGCAAGGGTTGGGAAACCGATCCGAATGCGTATATCTACTTCACGATCCAGGGCCATGCCTGGGAACCTATCTGCCGCGCTCTCGACAAGCCTGAGTGGATCGATGATCCGGCTTACATGACGCCCGAAGCCCGCCAGGACAAAATCTTCGATATCTTCGCCACCATCGAAGACTGGCTCAAGGACAAGACCAAGTTCGAAGCCGTGGATATTCTCCGCAAGTTCGACATTCCCTGCGCGCCGGTACTGTCCATGAAAGAACTTGCCGCAGACAAGTCGTTGCGTGAAAGTGGCTCTATTGTCGAGGTCGAGCACAAGGAACGCGGAAGCTATCTTACCATCGGTAGCCCGATCAAGTTTTCAGACCTGAAACCTGTGATCAAGGGGTCTCCATTGCTTGGCGAGCACACCGACGAAGTGTTGGCCGGTCTTGGCTACAACCGGGAGCAGATTGCGGCAATGCATGAGGCGAAGGCGGTTTAACGGAACGCGCAGCCCGTTTCATCGCGCAGCGCCCACCTGGTGGGCGCTGCTTTTTCCGTTGGTGCGCCGCGACTACCGGGTGTGCTGGATGCTGGCCGGCGCGCCGGGCATTCACCCTGTAAGGCGGATGCCATAGCGACCGACATTTGAGCCAGGGAGTGTGAGTTGAAATCGGAAATCGAACTTCACCAGCTCGTTGAAGCCATTGGCGATGCGGTTATCGTGGCTGACCGGAACGGCGCCATCGCGCTGTGGAACCCTGCGGCTGAACGCATTTTCGGCTTTACGGAGACTGAGGCCCTGGGCCGGTCTCTCGATCTGATTATTCCGGAACGACAGCGCGAAAAGCACTGGAACGGTTATAACCAGACGATGCAGACTGGGCAGACCCGTTACGCAACCGATATCCTGCGGGTGCCGGCTCTTCATAAAGACGGGCGTCGTCTGTCCATCGCGTTTACAGTGGCGCTGCTGTACTCAGCAGAGAATGAGGTGACGGGCATAGCGGCTGTTGTTCGCGACGAAACCACGCGTTTCAAGGAGGAACGCGACCTGCGCAAGCGCCTGGAGGCGCTCGAAGCAAGCTCCGGTTAAGGCGGGCGACGTGCAAAGATTGCCCGTCTCTCGCAACGGCATGAGATTGGATGATGGGTAAAGGTGCATTGGAAACGCGCAGAGCCAGTCCGGGCGGGTTTTCCATTACAGTATTCGTCGGGTCTGCGATCTACCTGGTTTTGCTTACTCATGGCTGGCAGACGCTCTTGACTTTCAAGGCCGTGATTTTCCTGATCCTTGGTGTGTTCTTCTCGGTCCTGGTGGTGGGTGTTCCGTTTCATCTGTTGAGCGTCTGGATAGAAAAGCGGTTCTTCAGTTCGGTTGAGGCACCGGTTGCGCACACAAAGATCAGGTATCTGAAGACGCTGACGACCGCGCTGATGGTGCTGCAGGTGGTGGTGACCTTTTATGCCACGAAGCTGGCTTACTACTGGTATTTCAGTTGAAGTCGCTGTGGTAGTGAGTGGCGCCGAACCCGTGAGCTTGTATGAA
>JASFNS010000182.1:0-5138 GCA_050116915.1 Thiogranum sp.
TTCGCCCACGCCATAGAGCAAATGCGCCAGCGCCTCGCGATGCTGGCGGCTCATGTAAAGGAAGCGCGGGTCGGGCGCGATGGAAAACGGCCGCCCTGTCAGTCCGAAGTGTTTTTGATACATTGAAATATTTGCCGCCCAGTGGGCGAAGTCCGTATTATGCCTGTTCTGCGACCTGCCGTCCTCTACAGTGCACAGCCAGGTGCCGCGGCCAAGGCGGATCTTTCAAGAGCAACGCCGCTGACGCCCGTAACGCTCCAACAACCGGCGCCGGCAGACTTTTCTGCGGCGCACGTGCCGTCAACCGCCCAAACCACCGCCGCGGGCACGACACGCCCGCTTGACGGGAGCATAAGCATCTGGTTATATAGGTGTCGAACTATTTAATGCCGGGCCCCTTCAGCGCCCGGCGCCGGGACGGCACCTCTCCCCTGCTGATTGTTAAAGATATTTCGTCATCCGGCGAGTTTGGCCGATGTCGGTTATTTTTACAAATTAATCGGGACTGGTTCTGCAGGAATAAAACATCCCGTTATGGCATCTTATTAATCAACCGCTTAGCGAAAATGGCACATCGCTTGCTCCAGAGCTTAGGTAAAACAGGAATGGTATGCCCGCTATGAATGCCAAAGTAGAGAAAAAAATCAATGGCCAGTCGGTCACTGCCAACCCGATATTCAAAGGTGGGGTATTGCCCGCGTACTGGGCCTGCTCGATCAATGACCGGATGATTTCCAAGACCTTCAGCTCCGCGACCGAAGTATTTCGGTTTGCCGAGAACATGAAACGGCATTAGCCGACGGAAAAATACTCGAGGATCGACCGCTTCAAATCGTTCAGCCTGCCGTGGAAGAAATGACCGGCGCCGTTGAGCACGATCAAATGCGGTGATTCTGGACTCGTTTCGGCCAGAGCGCGGACGTCGGCGACGGGTACGATTTCATCCGCATCTCCGTGAATAACCAGCCAGTCCCCGGCGGGAACTTCAAAAGGCCCCGCGGCGAAGTGGTTCACCGCCGGCGCAACTGTTACCAGTCGCTGCGGTCGCAATGACTCCGCGGCGCGAATAGCGACCATCGCGCCAAAAGAAAATCCCCCTAGCCACAGCGGCAGATCAGGCCAGCGCTCTCTTGCCCAGCCTACCACGGCAGACAGATCCTGCTGCTCACCGCGCCCCTCGTCGTAGTCGCCCTGGCTTTCGCCGACACCGCGAAAGTTGAAGCGCACGCTGACAGCGCCCAGCTCCCGAAAGCTTAGCGCCAGCTGGTGGACAACCTTGTTGTTGAGAGTTCCGCCATGTTGCGGGTGGGGATGGCAGATCACCGCCACGGCCCGCGCCGGCCCCGCAGGCGACTCCTGTACGAGCTGCAGGACGCCCGCGGGGCCGTCGATATACTCTTGTATCACGCTATAACTGGCGCGGGCAAACCGTCTTTGCGCAACTCAAACTCAGGACAATCCCCGGGTCGAGTCATCCCGGCGCCGCCGGCGCCGACACTCCACACCCGGCGAATGCAGCGTGAGATCAAGCCGGTACCAGCCATCCAGATCCACCGTTTGGCGTTTACCGCTGATGTTTTCCAGTACAACGAGTTTTTGTCGGGGTCCGGCGTGCAATACCACCCTGACCTGCTGCAACTGACCGACGACATTGGTATACCAGTACCCGGGCATGGGTTGATGTGCCAGCATGTTTCTTCTCTGCAGTTTGTTATGAACCAGATTCATCCGCACTTCGACTCGCCACAATTCAGGCACGTCAGGCAGCCATCCATTTTAATCGCCGCCTTGGTGTTGCACTTGATGCACAACTGGGCTCCCTCGGGAAAATCGCCGCTCTCCGCCGCATCCGGCTTGCCCGCATGCATGGCGCTTTCGAACTGGGCGCGCTTTTCGGCGACCAGTTTCTTCTGGTGTTCGTCCAGCCCGTCATCCTTCAACATGCCGATCATGCGCAGGTGGCACTCGATGGCATCGCCGATCTCGGCCACCAGCGATGGCATGTACCTGCCGCCTTTCTTGAAATAGCCGCCACGCGGGTCGAATACCGAGCGCAACTCTTCGACAAGAAAAGTGACGTCGCCACCCTTGCGGAACACCGCCGAGACAATCCTCGTCAGGGCGACAATCCACTGGAAGTGGTCCATATTCTTCGAGTTGATGAAAATCTCGAAAGGCCGACGCAACTCGTGTTTGGTGCCCGGATTCAACACCACGTCGTTAATGGTGATATACAGGGCATGCTCGGATAGCGGGGTCTTAACCTTGTATGTGGACCCCAACAGCATTTCCGGCCGTTCGAGCTTTTCGTGCAGCTGCACGACCTTGTCTTCGTGTTGCTCCTCAGCAGGCGCCGCCTTCGCCTGTTCCGGCTGACTGTCCCGGACGACCTCGTAACCGACAATTTTCTGTTCGATCTTCTTAACCATGTCTCACTCCTCTGAGCCCTGCGCCAATCAGAACTTGCCGTAGTAGCCCTCTTTCAGGGCATCGTACAGGTTGGCGGCGCTATGGGTCTCTCCATCGTATTCGATTTCCTCGTTGCCTTTCAGCTGCACGACACTGCCATCCTGCAGCGTAAACTGGTAGGTGGTGTTCGCGAGGTCCTTTTCCTTCACCAGCACACCCTGGAAGGCTTCCGGGTTGAAGCGGAATGTCGTACAGCCCTTCAGACCCTGCTGGTAGGCATAGAGGTAGATATCCTTGAAATCCTCGAAGGGATAATCGGTCGGCACGTTGGCGGTTTTGGAGATAGAGGAATCCACCCATTTCTGTGCCGCCGCCTGGATATCGACGTGCTCGCGCGGATTGATGTCGTCCGCCGAGACGAAGTAATCCGGCAGTCGCTCCGCCTCCTCTTCCGAAAACGGCATGGCTTCGGGATTTATCAGCGCCCGGTAGGCCAGCATTTCGAAAGAGTAGACATCCACCTTTTCCTTGGTCTTGCGGCCTTCGCGGATTACGTTACGGAAATAATGGTGCGCGAAGCTCGGTTCGATACCGTTACTGGCGTTATTAGCCAGCGACAGCGAAATGGTGCCGGTCGGCGCGATCGAGGAATGGTGAGTAAAGCGGGCGCCGGTTTCGGCGAGCGCGTCGACCAACCCGGCATCTTCACCGGCCACCTGTTGCATATAGCGGCTGTAGCGCGCATGCAGCACCTTGCCCTTGACGCGGTCACCGGCCTTATAGCCATCGCGTTTCATTTCCGGGCGCTTGCGCAACATTTCAGGTGTGACTTCGAAATCTTCTTCCATTATCGGCGCCGGGCCCTTTTCCCGCGCCAGGTCCAGCGCCACTCGCCAGCCGGTCAGCGCCAGTTCCTTGCTGACCTTCTCGGTAAACTCGACCGATTTGGCCGAACCGTACTTCGTACGCAGCATGGTCAGCGTCGAGCCCAGACCCAGGAACCCCATTCCGTGGCGGCGTTTGCTGGTGATTTCGTGGCTCTGCTGGTCAAGCGGCAGGCCGTTGATTTCCACGACGTTATCCAGCATACGGGTGAAGATGGCTACAACCTTGTCAAATTCCTCCCAGTCAAAGTAGGCCTTTTCCGTAAACGGGTGACGCACAAACTTGGTCAGATTGACTGAACCCAGCAGACAGGAACCGTAAGGCGGCAACGGCTGCTCCCCACAAGGGTTGGTGGCGCGCACATTTTCCGCGAACCAGTTGTTGTTCATCTCGTTGACTTTGTCGATAAGGATGAAACCCGGTTCGGCAAAATCGTAGGTGGAGGTCATAATCATGTCCCACAGGCGCCGCGCACGGATGATCTTGTATACCTTGCAAGCCACCAGACCCGCCTCGTTGGCGAGGTAATTCTTGTGCGTCGGCCACTCCCGCCACACCACCTGGTTGGTATCGTAAAGATCCAGACCCTCGTCTTCGGCTTCCTGCGCGTTCAGCGGGAAAGCCAGTTTCCAGTCGGCGTCGTGGCTGACCGCCTCCATGAACTCCTGGGTGATCAGCAGCGACAGGTTGAACTGCCGCAGGCGACCGTCTTCGCGCTTGGCGCGGATAAAATCCATCACGTCCGGATGACCGACGTCAAAGGTCGCCATCTGCGCGCCGCGGCGACCACCCGCCGACGAAACGGTGAAACACATCTTGTCGTAGATATCCATGAACGACAGCGGCCCCGAGGTATAGGCGCCGGCACCCGAAACATAGGCACCCCGCGGACGCAGGGTGGAAAATTCATAGCCGATACCACAGCCGGCTTTCAGCGTCAGCCCCGCCTCGTGCCGGAGACCGTGCAGTTGATCGTCGAGGTCGCCGGCTTATGCTCCAGAGCACCGGCGTTGGAGGTTATACGACCGGCCGGAATGGCACCGTGACGCAGCGCCCATAAAAACTGCTCATACCAGTAAGCGCGCTTTTCAGGCGTGGCCTCGACATCAGAAAGCGCCCGCGCCACGCGCTGGTAGGTACCATCGATGCTGGCATCCACAGGTACGCCATCCTTGCGCTTTAATCGGTACTTCTTGTCCCAGATATCCATGGAAGCATCCTGCAACGGAATATCGGCAACACTGGTCGGAACGGGCTTCAGCTGAACTGATTTCATGCGACTCCTGACTCCTCGTGATGTTATGAATGCGATCGCCGGGACGTTCGGATGACGTCCGACATATTGGATTATATTCCGGCGCGACCACAAGATATTGTGTAAACGGATCGCAAGATTAGGCGTGATTCAAGATCCTGTCAAGCGTGAAATCAAAGCCGGAGTGAAATTATATTCCCTCACCCTATCAACACGTTATACAACTCATTAAGCCGTCTGCGCCAAATTCCGCGGGACGCTGCACGACAAAAACCGTTCCACCAGCAATACACAATATATTGTGTTTCTTATATTCGGCCCAATATCCGCGAATCGACGCAATCCGGCCGAGAACTTGACAGCTTCCAGCTTGTCATTCTAATGACATAACGTTGTTCCTTGTTTCCGGGAGTCACCACCAGTGCCAAGCATCACCCACCGATTTATCGCGATACTGTCCCTCGCCCTGACCACGGCACTGGCGCCCATACCCGTGACGGCGGCACTGCCGGCCAGCGTGGACGGGCAGCCTCTGCCGACTCTGGCACCGATGCTGTCCGAGGCCACACCCGCAGTGGTCAACATCGCC